>JANTGV010000203.1 GCA_024762745.1 Sulfurimonas sp.
ACAAAACTTCTTTATGTGTCAGGTTCTCTAGCTCTTCATAAAATACAAGGTTTTTAATACTCTCTTTTAAATTTCTTGCATTATCTATATAGGTAACTTCATCACTCTTGCTTACAAAAAGATATATTTTTGTCTCTATGTTTTTTACATACTCTATAGTTGGAAATTGGTACCTAAAAAGTTTTGAAAGATTAAAAGAGTATTTCACTTGTGCTAAGGAAGCTATAGAGTCAAAAGAACCAACCATAAAAAGACCTAAACTCTTTTTTTGAGACGCCATATATGCCCCGATACTAGAGCCTAAAGAGTAACCCAAAATATAGAAGTCACCATAGTTCTTTTGAATAATGTCTGCTATGAAAAGGCTATCTGATAAAACATTTTTTTCATTTACTACACCCTCGCTTTTCCCATAAGAACGATAGTTAAAGGTAATAATTCGCGTCTGTTTCAATGAATCGGACAGTTTTTTGATAAGTCCGACTGTGTCTTGACTTCGTCCACCAAAAAATAGAAGCGTATTTTTATAACCTGTAGGCTCATAAATAACACCTTCAAGTTCAATACCATCTTCAGTTGTGATACTTAAAGCCTCATAATTCTCGTCTAAATCACCCTCTCTATGGTATGTTGGAGAAAAAATCATAAAGTGCTGCCACTGATAAAAAGCAAAGGCTAAAACTAAAAAAGTGAAAAATAAAAATGCTATATAAATCATAGATAGATTGTAGTATAATTGCGACAATAATTATAGGATTTAATATGCAAGTATTCGGAAAGTTTTCAACAAATTTTGATATGGACTATTTAGTAGAACACTATCTTTACATAAATGAGAGTGAAGATGAGAAAATCACAACAGATGACTTAGAGAATATGCTAAAGAAAAAGCGTAAAACCGTAGCAGGTACTATCTTTTTATACAACCCAGAAGTTAGCCCTGTCGGATATAAAATGAGTCGCTTTTTACAAGAAGATGGCTTTGATAAATATGACGAGTATGTTGCACTCAATGAAGACCCTAAAGCTTATGTCTTAAACGCAGGTCTCAAGCAGCACTTCAAAGGTAAACTGGTAGAGATAAAATACCTTTTTAATTACAATCGTGAAAACATAGAACCGACTCCAATTCTTGAGGAGTTTGACTCTGATTTAGATAAATTCACCTCTTCTCAATTTACACGCTATGACAAAGAGCTCAACTATCAAGATATTCCAAATATTCGTCTGAGCGGTAAATTTGTCTTTTTTGGTATGGGACATAAATATGACAGACACCACAAAGCCATTATAAGCTATGCTCAATCACTTTCACAGCATGTACACAAACTAGATAAAAATGTAGTCTTTATGTATGACAAAAATTATGATCCAGATGAGTGTATAGAGAGAGCTTACTATCCGTCTCCATTTGCAACAGGAAAAGCAAGAGAAATCAGAGCGAACTGTTTCAAAGAGGTCTTTAAAACCAATCCACCAGAAATAAAAAGACTTGTTTAAAGTTTTCTATTTTAAATCTTTTTAGCCCATCTTGCAAAAAACCTTGCCGGGCTTACTCTATCACTAATTTTTTTGTCACTTACAATATGTTCTTTGAGCATATTTGCCAAGTATGGTGCCAGTACAAAACCATAGCCGCCATTGCCATTTATCATATAGAGATTAGGATAGTACTCGTACTCACTGTAATCTGCCTTTTTTACTTTAAATCTTATATTTTTATTCTCTAATGTCTCATTTGAGAGAACAAGATTTCCAACTAAAGGCATATAGTCAAAAGAGCCTGAACGCAATCCAGTGTAGTCCCTTACTACCTCAACGTCATCCAAACGCAGTGTTCGTGAAGCCTTCTCCAACAACTCTTCTCTTCCAGCTTCAAGGTCATAAGGTTCATCAGAAGTTTGAGGATGATAATGTACATTATGGGTAGCCCCTATAGCCAACTCCCCTTCACTACTTGGAGATATAGATACAAACTGATGAATTGAGTTAGGGTTTTGTGTCTTCGTTTTTACATCTATACGGTGTCCCCACACACCACGAAGCTCTATATATGGCTCTTTTATGACACTTTCATAAGCCCCTGTAGCTAGTACTACATTTTTAGCGGAATATGTTTCATTGATAACCCATCTGTCATCATCAAACTCCAGAGTCTCAACCTTTTCTTTTTTGAATGTTGCACTCTTAGCCATAGCTTCACACATAGAAGCTGCGTTTACTATACCTGCATTTATAGAGACATACTCTTTTGTTTTTGCATGAGAGTTTAGTGATGATAAACTCTCTTTAGGAATATTCAGTAGTTCTAACTCTGTCCCTTTTTTGAATGATTTTAAGAGCTCTTCATCTTTCTCATCTTTTGCTATATGAAGCAGTTGGGACTTTTGAAGTAGATGTGGAAACTCTTTTTCATAAAACGCCATAGAGTAAACAAAAGCGTCTCCTATAAGCTCTTTTAACTCACCAGACTTTGAAAACTTTGGAGATATAAATGCACCAGCAGCTCCACTTCCACCACTAGCGATTTTATCCATATCAAATATAATTACTTTTTTACCCTCTTGAGTAAACTCATATGCCACACTACAGCCATTTATACCAGCGCCAACTATAGCTATGTCGTACATATAACTCCTTACTCATTTTGTGAGCTTTTAATACTATACTGATGCAGTATAGTTTTCTCTGCCTTCATTGCGTTTTCTCTATCTATGGCTATCTTTACGCCATCTTCATTTTCTAAGATTATGAAATTGCCTTTAAAGTTTTGAATTATACTCTTAAATTCATCAAAATCCTTAAATTTTTGAGAGTTTACCATGTCAACTATCCAGAGTGAAAAATTATGATCACCTCTATTACTCTTATCTGCAAGAACCTTTAGAAGTATCACTACCTCTTCTTTCTCATCACTAGCCCATTTCGCTGCTGCTTCTCTAAGTTTTAAAAGTGTCGCACGACTTCCGTTAAAAAGGTTTCTTGTAAGTGGGGTAAAGACATAACCATCATATATAAAATACTTTGGCATAACATCATAGGTAAGAGTATTTACTAAAAGATTATCATTTGCAATGTTTGTCAGTTTTACTTTCAACTCTCTGTTTTTACCATCTCTAAGTACTTTAAAGAGTACTGACTCTCCTAACTGTTTTTTATCTACGTAGTATTTATACGATGTAAACTGCTGTTGTAAAAACTCAACTGTTCCATCATTTTGAATACTGTTTCCATCTATAGAGAGTAAAATATCATCCTCTTGTAAAATATTAAACGCAGAGGACTTTTTAGATATGTCCATGACCATCACACCTGTTGTCTCTCTGTCCATTCCGTAAACACTTCTAAGAGCTTCATTCTCCATCTTCTGAG
>JANTGV010000204.1 GCA_024762745.1 Sulfurimonas sp.
GAGCCTATAAAGATAGCCTCATGCCCTTCATTTACAGCTGCTTCCACCAGAGCCTGAGCTATCATAAGATGTCCCCCAGTTCCACCACCAGTTATACAAATCTTCATATTTTTTCCTAATCCATCTTCGCTTTTTTAGATGCCATAAGCACCATTCCAACACCAAAGGCGGCACCAAGCATAGCAGAACCACCATAACTCAAAAATGGAACAGATATACCTTTAATGGGAGTAATACCACTAATTCCATATGCATTTACCATAAATGAAAACGCAAGAATTAAACCCACCCCAATACTAAAAAGATAGACTGCCATATCTTTGGTACGGTTGGCAACTTTAAAGATGCGTTGCAGAATCCACATAAAAATAAACACGACAAAAAAGACTCCGAAAAACCCGAACTCTTCAGCAAGTCCAGCTAAAACAAAGTCGGTATGAACTTCTGATAGGAACCCTAACTTAAAGGTTCCATTACCTAAGCCTGTTCCTAAGAGTCCGCCATTGTTTATAGCATTTAGTGAGTGACCAATCTGGTAGGGTTCTATCTCTGTTGGAACTCTTAACCTCTGGGCTATTTCATCTGGAAGAATTCCAAGTACACTATTTTGTGCAAGAGCCCACCAGGATTTGATACGTGCTATCCTGTGCTCCTCTATAAGTATAAAAATAATAACAGAGCTGAAAATAGCTAGAAGTATGCTTAGAAAGAACCTAAAACTACTCCCTGCAAATATCAACATAAAAAGCAGTGTACTTCCTAAAACGACAACCTGCCCTATATCTTTTTGTAAAAACGCAATGATGAACATCGCCCCTATAAAAACAATTCCATAAGGGATAAAACGCTGAAACTCCTTACTTAACCCCATACCGTCGTGATGACCCAACTTTCTTGAAAAACTCCATGCTAAAAAGTAAACAAATCCGACCTTAAAAAACTCCACCGGTGCTAGTGAAAAACCAAAGAGTTTAATCCATCTTTTTGCTCCACCAACTGCCGATACAAGGCTCTCTGGTAAAAAAGGCATTGCGATCATAAGTAAGAGAGAGCCAAAAAAAAGTGTAAAACCAATAATCTTGAGCCATTTGTCAGGATTCATCAGAGACAATCCAAACATAATCGATATACTTAAAACACCAAACGCAGCCTGTCTTATGGCAAAATGAAACTCATTGACACCAAAAAGCAGCGTAGTATAAACTGACAAGGAGTAGGTCATAATAATGCTTATACCAATAAGAATCGATACAAGTGTAAAAAGCTTTCTGTCTGCGCTATACATTTAAACTTACTTGATTTTGTTGATTTTTAAGACAAACTCAACTTCAGGTTTTGAAATATGCAGCTCTTTTGAGATAGTATCAAGAGATACACCCTGCTTAAAAAGTGAGATAATTTTCTCATCATCATTTCCATGAATAGATGAAGGAATAGAGATCTGTTTTACACCATTTTCAAGTTGTGAAACGCGGGAGTCAATCCCTACCTCAATAGCGTTTATATTCTCTTGTAACTGTTTGAGCCCATGTGAAAGAGGTTGAACCATATCATAAACGCTACGTTCAATCTCCTGATATATCTCCTCATCACTCATTCTTTGCGAATTATCTTGAAGACCATGTTCTGTTTCAGCTAACTTCTTTTTGAGATAAAAGAGCTCTCTGTTTAGCTCCTCAACTACTGAAGCAACTGAACGAATATTTTTTGAGTAATCTGCATCTTTTGTAAAAACATAATAGAGAAGATATAAAATTATCGCCGCCATTGCAACTACAACATACTCTATGCTAAACTGCTCTAAATTCACTTTTTCTTCTCTCTTGCTTCACGGATTAAGACACGTTCACGCGCTGTCATATAGGAAGCCCATTCACTCTCATCTCTCTCATGTATTCTTGTAAAAACTGCAAGTGTCGAGCTCTCAGCCTTAAAAAAAACACCAACGTCCCTCTTCGGGTGTACCGGCATCTCAACACGTCCATAATACTCTTTTCCAGTCTCAAGAAGCGCCTGCTTGATACTAAAATGTTCAAAGCCTATAGCATCTATATCTGCTTCATGCAGAAGTGGAACTCTTACAGGCTCTTCATTTTTCAAAAACCTCTCTAGAGAGTCTATTTTATTGTGCAACTCAACTACAAGATTAAGTAATACGGGGTCTGTATCAGCCGTATCACCCCTTGCTTTTGCCAGCTTGAGCCACTTGTTTATAGGATTGTCATCAGATTCACTTAACTGATGGTACTCTCTATCATACGCTTCTCTATCAATACTCACTTCATTAAAGACTAAACTTATTGGTGCAGGAACTAAACGCGGGCTCATGAAACAATCCTATCTAAAACAATAAGAAAGAAAAATGCAACTCCAAGATAGCCGTTTACCGTAAAAAAAGCACGGTCAATCTGTGTAAAATCACGACGTACAAGTTTTTGTTCATAATAGAGAACAAAACCTGAACCTACAGCTGCAACAAATGCAAAAAATCCAAGATCAGCTGCCCATACAAATAGAAGCCAAAAAATCACACTCAACATATGAAACAGAGCGGATATAAAAAGGGTAGCCTCTGCACCATAACGTGATGGAATAGAGTGTAGATTATTTTCTGTGTCAAAATCTATATCTTGAAGCGAATAGAGTAGGTCAAAACCAGCCACCCAAAATATAACACCCAAACTAAGCAAAACTGACCAAAGTGGTATAGCTGCTTGAACTGCTATAACACCCGCTATTGGAGCAAGTCCCAAAGATATACCTAAAACTATATGTGCCATTGAGGAGAATCGTTTAAAGTATGAATAAGAGCCTAAAATAAAAAGAATTGGAAAGCTAAGCCAAAAAGCTAAAGAGTTTATCATATAAGCTACAGCAATAAAAACCACTGCATTTACAAGAATAAAAATCATAATACTTGAACTATCAAGTCTTCCGTCAACATTTGGTCTTCCAGCTGTTCTAGGATTAGCCGCGTCTACGTCTCTGTCAGCATACCTATTTACACCCATAGCAAAATTTCTTGCACTCAAAGCCGCAAAAACACCCATAAGCAGTAGCCAAAAACCAAACCAACCATCAGCGGCAACAACCATAGCGATAAAAATAAATGGAAGGGAAAATATAGAGTGCTCAAACATCACAAGTTCGTTAAAATCTTTTGCTTTTTGAATTATTCTTTCCAAGAACCAGCCCTCTTTTTTTAATTATGCTTATTTTAGCTAAAAGTGATTTAAAGTTGTTTGATATGAATATTCAAATCTTTCTGTTTATGCTACCTAAGTGGCAAAGAAATTTCAAAACCTTTTTTATAATTGCAGAGTAAATTATAAAAGATACCAGCTAAACGGTATCTAAAAAAGGAGTCTAT
>JANTGV010000205.1 GCA_024762745.1 Sulfurimonas sp.
CAGCATTGTTATCTAAACGGTGTTTTGTCATAGCTGTATTTAACTGACAAGTATTACAAATAGTAACCATAGTTAAACCATGCTTTTCAGCATAAGCAATATTTCTGGCATTAAGTACTAAAGATAAAAAGTCATCATAATCCTGCAGGTGAGAAGCCCCACAACAAGACGCTTCAGTAAGTTCTACAAGTTCAATTCCCAGTTTATCAGCAACTGCCATTGTTGACATGTATTGTTCAGGAGTACTCTGTTTTGCAGTACATCCCGTAAAAAGTGCATATCTTAATTTTTCCATCTATTGACTCCTAGAACTTTGCCGTTGATGAAGATTTTACAAGTTTTTTAATCTCATCAAGGTTTTCAGATTTTGTGATGCCCCATGGTGGAACAATTTTACCCTTAGTAAACATTTTAAGAGCTACTGGTATATGCTTAACAATTGCAGGACCTTCAGAGTAAAGAACTAGTCCGCCTTCATCAAGTACACCATTTCTAGCGATTGAGTGTTTAAATCCAACAGCATGACGTGTAGCCACGTTTGAAGTAGCAACATTTTCTTTGAAAAGCATATTGTGAAGTTTAGTGATTTTATCTATAGGATCAACATCTTTAGGACAAACCTCTGCACACTCAAAACATTTAACACAGTCCCAAAGACCCTGTTTCTCTTCATGAAGCTCATTAAGTCTCTCAACATGAGCGTCATCACGAACGTCAGCCTCGAAACGGTAAGCTTTAGCAAATGCAGCAGGACCAAAGAAGTCTTCGTTTATTTCAACTACAGGACATGCGTAGTGACAAGCACCACATTGAATACATAAGTCAGCTTCATTTAACTCTTCAGCCTCTTCAGGTGTAACTATATGCTCATGCTCTGGGTGCTCTTGAACATCAGATATTAAGTATGGGTGAATAGCATCATGCTTCTCCCAGAAGTCACCCTTATCGATAATCATATCTTTTACAGCACGTTTAATGCTTAATGGCTCAATAGTAAGGTCACTTCCAAAAAGTTCTACCATATCATCCATACTCTCTTTACAAGCAAGAGTTGAACGGCCATTAACTTTAATAGCACATGCACCACAAATACCATGACGACAACTACGACGGTAAGAAAAACTTCCATCGTGATCCCATTTTATTCTATTTAATATATCAAGCACAACTTCTTCTGAAGTAACTTCCATATTGTAATCTTCATAATATGGAAGATAATCTTCATCAGCATTGAAACGAAATACTTTGAAGTTTACTTTTTGTGTAGTAATTTTATGACTCATAAGTTCCTCTTCCTTTTCTAGTAGTTTCTAGCTTTAAGTTCATGTTTGCCAAGAACAACATCCATGTAGTCAAGAGTGATGTCACCATTCTCATCCATATAAGCCATTGTGTGTTTTAAGAAGTTTTCATCATCACGAGATTCGAAATCTTCTCTATAGTGAGCACCACGGCTCTCGTTTCTTGGTAGCGCCGACTCAACAATAAACGCAGAGTAGTCAAGCATATGACCAAGTTCAATAGCTTCTTGAAGTTCTGTATTGAAAACTTTTGATTTGTCTTTAATACGGATGTTTTTGAAACGTTTGTGTAACTCTTTTACTTTCTTAATAGCTATTTCTAAAGTCTCCGCAGTTCTAAATGCACCTGCGTTTGCTGTCATACATTGTTGAAGCTCTTCACGTAAACCTGTAATAGTCTCTTCACCATTGTTATTTAGCATAAAATCTATTTCAGCTAAAGCAGTTGAAGCATCTTCAGCAGTTGCTGGACGAAGTTCAATACCATCAACTTCTGCAGCCATTGTTTTACCTACAAAACGACCGAAAAGAAGAGCTTCTAGAACTGAGTTTGCCCCAAGACGGTTTGCACCGTGAACAGATACACACGCACATTCACCAGCTGCGTAGAAACCTTCTACTAGTTCGTCATTATTTTTACGAACATTTCCTGCTATATTTACTGGAATACCACCCATAGAGTAGTGAGCAGTTGCAGAAATAAGTATAGGCTCTTTAATCATGTCTAAACCTAAAAAAGTGATAGCAAGTTCACGTAACTCTGGAAGTTTTTGCATTATTAAATCTTTTCCAAGATGTGTTACATCTAAGTAAACAGCATCTTTTCTCGGTCCAACACCACGACCTTCTCTAATCTCGTTAAGGATAGCACGAGATACAACATCACGAGATGCAAGTTCCATTGCGTTTGGAGCATATTTGTCCATAAACCTTTCACCTTCAGAGTTAAAAAGACGTCCCCCTTCACCACGAGCAGCTTCAGAGATTAAAACACCGTTTCCTGAGAGTCCGGATGGGTGAAATTGTACAAACTCCATGTCTTCTAAAGGAAGACCATGACGAGCAACGATAGAGAGACCATCACCAGTATTTGCATGTGCATTAGAGTTAATCTTATATGAACGTGCATATCCACCCGTAGCAAACATCACAGATTTTGCGTTGAAAATTACAGTTTGCATATCACGGATATTAAAAGCAACTACACCAGAAACTTTTCCATCTTTATATATGATGTCTGCTGCATACCACTCATCCCAGAACTTAACACCTGCACGGTGTGCTTGCTCATATATAGTTTGAAGCAGTGTAAGACCAGTTCTATCTTTTGCAAAACATGCACGCGGAGATGATTGTCCACCAAAAGGGCGTTGAGCAATTTTTCCATCAGCAGTACGGCTAAACGCAGCACCCATTCTCTCTGCCCATCTTATTGTCTCAGGAGCTTTTTGACACATAAACTCAACAGCATCTTGATCAGCCAAGTAGTCTGAACCTTTAACTGTGTCGAACTCATGTAGTTCAATACTGTCTTCATCACTAAAAGCGGCATTAACTCCACCTTGTGCTGCACCTGAATGGCTTCTAAGAGGGTGTAATTTTGTAATTACAGCAACTTTCTTTCCTGCGTTTTGCAATTCTCTTGCCGCAGCACAGCCAGCTAGGCCTGAACCAACAACAATAGCATCGTAAGTATAAATAGGAATACTCATTAAATTTCCTTAAATTAAGAACTTGTAAAATAATTTTGATTATATCGTGAGTAGACTTATTGGAGGTTAAATTTCTGTTTTGTGATTATGAAGTTTAATTTTGTTACCATTCGAGACATGAAAAGCGGGGTTAAAGATATAAGTATTTAAAATATACCTATATCTATAATATATTGTGTTCTGCTATGTCTTTTGTTTGGTAAATTTTGTTTCTGGTAACAGATTTTGTGTATTTTAGGATATCTTTTGCACCTTTGATTGCTTCATCCAAACTTGTATGGCTTGGTTTTGTAACATGACCGCCACAAACGGTAACACTTTCACCTTTAGGTGTTTTAAATTTTAACTCTGAGAT
>JANTGV010000206.1 GCA_024762745.1 Sulfurimonas sp.
GTCTATACCATACTTCCTATACTCATAATCTATTGGTAAATCGTCTATGAGTTCATAATCTGTATAGATAAGACCTTTCATATTACCCCACACACCTTTTTCATAGACATCATGAAGATTCTTGTTTTGTCCTGCAAGCTTATTTAGTACCTCTTTATATCTATTATCTATAAATTGATTATCATTAAAAGTACTGTGAATAACTGTAGCATCTGTATCTATGGTATCAAAGAATCTTTTTTTAATCCATGATTGAGAAGATACAGGGTTGAAGGTAAGTACGATTTGTTTATAGTTTGAGGTATGACCTCTAAGACGTAAATCAAGCTGTGTAAAGTCATCTTCAGTGACTTCTGTAGCCTCTTCTATCCATATGCCTGTTATCCCTGTAATAGACTTTAGTTTCTCAACATCATCAAGCCCACTCATAACGATTTTGTTATGATTCGCTTTGCATACAATACTAAGGTCTGAGAGGTTCACACTAAATAGCTCTGATAAACCCCATTGAGATATGATATCTCTGAACAGTTGAAAAACTGAACGCTTCAAACTTCTTGCAGTCTTACGGGTGATTAAGAATCTATGGTCATCTTCACTTAATAGCCTAAACAGAATCTTTTGTGCAGTACTATAACTCTTTGAACTGCCTGCACCACCATAACCCACCAAATATCTACTGTTTGCCTTGAGCATCTCATAACCTTTAACGGTCATCAAGCTTTCAAGTTCTGATAAATCAATGCTGTAGGTCATGTGGTAGCCTCACTTTTATTTCAATAGTTCCTGTCTGTTGTTTATCGTGTTCTGCTACTCCTGCTTGAGAGAGCACATATTGGATAGCCCTTAACTGTGAACCTCTGTTCTCTGAGTCCTCAATAACTCCTGCAAGCTCTTTAATGGACTTTATAGCTAACTCTTGGAACTGCTCTTTGTAGTAGGATTCCGTAAGGTGGGTTATCTGTTCTTTTATAAGAGGGTTCTTTAGTAGTTCATGGCTTTTACTCTTTGCATAACTTTTACTGTAGCCTGCATCTATTGCACTTTTAAAGATGTTTCTACTCTCTACATAATGAAGTATAAAGTCACTCTGTCGCTTTGTTAAAGTTCCCACTTGCTACCTACCTCTTTTATTTTTGGTCAGAACTAAAAAGTTCTTTCATCGCAGTAGCTTTTCTTCTGATGATATCTTCTAATAGTTGCTGTGTAGCTTCTACTTCAAAGAGTTTGATTAAATCATCATCGAGTACAGCATCTGTTTTTGGTGATGGAATTCTCAAACCATCAACGGTTACAAAACTGTCGGGTTTAATGTTTTGTAATTTTTCATTGAAGGTTCTGCCTACTGCAAGATATTCAGGAAATTCTTTAAAATCTATTCCATGTTTTCGTGCTAATTCTCCATAAGCTACTATAAACGACGACCATTGAGCCAACATAGCTTCACGCTTTTTGTTACTCTTTGTGATAGTGGTCTTCTGTTTCTTGATACTAGCCTGTAGCTGTTCTCTTTTGGCTCTTAATGCTTTACGCTTTGAAAGAAGGTCTTCAGGGTCTTTGATAGCTTCTAAACTCTCCTCTACATCTAATATAATTTTGTTCTTTATTGCTTCTGTAGCGTCTTGTGGTCTACCTTTTGAAAGGTATAGTTTCAAGTGGTCTGTCTTCATAATTTATAGCCTTCGATATTTGTTATATAAATGTTGTGAGAGAAAAGAAGTGACGCTTCTCTCTCGAGGAGTTGTTGTGGTTCAAACAGATTAAGAAGATATCCTCCCACATTTGCACACTTAACTTTTATTATGCTTCTCATAGAAGTCCATAATTACTAATAATTCTTGAGAGGGATTTCTCTTTTCTTTATCTGCAAGTTCTTTAAGTTTCTGCTTTGCTTCAATTGAGAGATACATTTCTAACCTTTTATTCATATTTCTTTCTAATTATATAAGAAATAAGAGGGTTTGTATCAAGTTGATTTTCAACAGGCTGAATGGAAATCAAACTAGATAAAAGTCCTATTGAAGTATGTGTAACATAAAAGAGCAGAATGAGAGTAATTTGTGTTAAAATACTTTTAAACAAATGCAATAGGTTAGAAATTGAAAAATAAAAAATCACCACTAAAAGATAAACCATTACGTCATGCTGGTCAGTCACTTGATGAAGAAATAGAAAAAAGCTTATCAGAACATGCGTTAATGTATATAATAACTATTTTTCTTCTTTTGTATGTTGTTGTAATGGAATGGTTTAGATGGTATATGCAGTCTCCTCCATCACCTAAAGCTATAACTATAATGGCACTCCCATTCATGATTTATTTTTTCTATAAACTCATTAAAGAAATAAAAAAGGTTCGTGCTCTAAAACAAGGTAGAGATGGAGAAAAAGCTGTAGGACAATATTTGGAAAGTTTTAGAGAACAAGGCATGAAAATACATCACGACATTATTGGTGATGGCTTTAATATTGACCATATTCTTATCTCAACTAAAGGTGTATATCTTATTGAAACGAAGACATATTCTAAGCCACTAAAAGGTAAAACAGAGATAGAGTTTGATGGCTTAGATTTTTACCATAACGGTGTAAAGTATCGTGATAATATTCAAATACAGGTAGCAGCTGGGTCTACTTGGCTTAGAGATATTATTGAAGAGTTAACTGTTAAAAGAGTTGATGTTAAACCTGTGGTAGTCTTTCCTGGGTGGTTCGTAAAAATGACAAATAAACATAGTAGTAATATATGGGCACTCAACCCAAAAAATCTCAAATCATTCATTAGTAATCAAAAAGAGATTATCTCAAAAGAAGATGTGCAGCTTATTTCCAATCATATTGCTAGATATATCCGTTCTATGCAAAAATAACAGATTTTTACCTTTATCAGCATTGGGAAAAAATCTATTATAGTTTATTATATTTAGTTGCAATTCCTTTTGCTTTTTCAATAGGGTATTTTATTTTATTCTTTTCAAGTTTCTTAAGTAAAGCTTCACCAAGGTCAATTCCAGTTACATCAGATAAGGACAATAAGTAAGCTAATATATCAGCCATTTCATCTGCAATATCTTCTTTATAGTCCTGCACAATCTTATTAGAATTCTCTTGAGATACCCACAGGAAGTGTTCAAGTAATTCAGATGCTTCAATAGATATGGCTTGAGACAGGTCTTTGGGATTATGGAATTGCTTCCAATTACGTTCATCTCTAAATTCAACAAGCTTCTCTTTTAGTTTATTCAAATCATTCATTAGTTTTACTTCCATTTTTGGAGTTTTAGACTATTATATATGAAACACTTTAAGGATACACATTGAAGATAGCAACCCAACCTTGTGCAAGTCAAGAATCGCAAGACC
>JANTGV010000207.1 GCA_024762745.1 Sulfurimonas sp.
ATTAAAACTAGGCTATTAAACTGATGAACTTTGAACCATATCCATTTGAAAAACTTAACAATTTACTTAAAAACATTATACCAAACAAAGACTATGAGACGTCAGTATTAACAATTGGCGAGCCCCAGTTTGAAACACCCTCTTTCATCCAAAAAAGTCTCAAAGAAAATACAAATTTATTAAAAAAATACCCTAAAACATCTGGAGAAACAAATCTTAGAGAAGCTCAAAGAGAGTTCTTCTTCAAAAGATTTAACACAAAACTCACCGATGAGCAGATTATCCCTACATTTGGCACTCGCGAAGTTCTTTTTAACTTTCCTCAGTTTTTGCTTTTTGATAAAAAAAACCCTGTAATGGCCTATACAAACCCTTTTTATCAAATCTACGAAGGTGCAGCAATCGCTACACGTTCAAAAACCATACTTCTTAATCTTAATGAAGAGAATAACTTTAAACCTGAAATAAATGAAAATGAACTCACTCAATGCGACTTAGTCATTTTAAACTTTCCAAACAATCCCACTTCTTCTGTTTTAAGTATAGAGGAGTTAGCTGAATGGGTGAAGCTCAGTCTTAAACATGACTTTGTACTCCTTAATGATGAGTGTTATAGTGAAATATACACAGATATACCAATACCATCACTTTTAGAAGCTTCTATCTATGCCGGTAACACTACATTTAAAAATACACTTGTAATCAACTCTATCTCAAAACGTTCTTCTGCTCCAGGACTTCGTTCAGGATTTATAGCTGGCGATGCAGAGATTTTAAAAGAGTACATGAAATACAGAACTTATGTAGGGTGTGCTTCACCCCTTCCACTACAGAGTGCATCTGCGTGCGCTTGGTTAGATGAAGAGCATGTAGCAGCTTCAAGGGAAATTTATAAAAAGAACTTTTTACTTGCACAGGATATACTTGGTGTAAAAGTCCCAGAAGCTACATTTTATGTCTGGCTAAAAGTAGAAAACGCAGTAGAGTTTACAGTTAAACTGTATGAAAAGTATAATGTAAAAGTACTTCCTGGAGAGTTTTTAGGACGTGAAAATACAAAGGGTGAAAACCCAGGGAAAGGTTTTGTACGTATAGCCTTAGTTGAGTCCCAAGAGAAAACAAAAGATGCACTAGAGAGAATAAAGGAGTGTTTAGGTGAGTAATGTAGAAGATTTAAAATCAAAAGTATTGGAGGCTCAGCAGAACTCTGATATAGCCTCACTTTATGTACTAGAGCAAAAAGCACACGAAACTTTTGATGAAGATACACTTCATAATTTTTATGCAAATATTCTTGACATAGCACTTGAAAAGCTTACTGATACACTTGAGTCTCACAGAAAGATAGATATGAATGAAGTTCAAGACTTCGCAACAACAAGAGCTCTTTATGAGTATGCCATAGAGCACTACAGTGCAGGTCAGATTAAAGATGCTGCTGCCCTTTTTGAAGTCCTCAGTGGGCTTACAAATGATGAGAAGTTCTCATCCGCTTTAAAACTACACTGGATAGCTTCTTCAGAAAATATATCATTAGACGATTTTCTTGATAAGATAGCAGATGTAGATGCAACTCACAATGCTGGAACTTTTTACATCAGCGAGTTTACAAAAGAGGCACAAAAATTGCTCAACAATTCCCAAAGTAAGGGAGAATAGTAGATGAAAATACACTTTATCGGAATTGGCGGAATTGGTATCTCTGGATTAGCTCAATATATGCACTTTAATGGGCATGAAGTTAGTGGGTCAGATATCGCCGATACAATTATTACCAAAAAACTCCGTGATTTAGGAATTAAAGTAACTGTTCCTCACCATGCAAGTTCGATTTCAGACCAAGATATGGTTATTCACTCTGCAATCATTCGTCCAGACAATCCAGAAATAAAAGCGGCAAAGGCCAAAGGAATAGAAGTTTTGGCACGTCGTGAAGCTTTAATTCAGATTCTTGAAGATAGAAAAGTCTACTCTGTTGCCGGAGCACATGGAAAGAGTACTACAACAGCAATCCTAACAGCCATTATGAGTGGTTCTGCAATCATTGGAGCAGAATCAAAAGCATTTGGCTCAAATGTCAGATACGACAGATCGACTGATGTTATGCTTTTTGAAGCAGATGAGAGTGATGGAAGTTTTATAAACTCAAATCCTTACTGTGCTCTTGTAATCAATGCAGAACCTGAGCATATGGAGTACTATGACTACAACTATGAGCTTTTTTATGACTCATACAAAATATTTATAAAAAGTGCAAAGTTACGTGTTCTAAATGCAGAAGACAGCTTTCTTTCAACACTCGTTGGTGAAATAGATGCACACTGGCTCTATCCAAGCAAAGATATCTCAAACATAGAGTATGTGCTGATAAACAACGAGCCACATACACGATTTACTCTCAAAGACTTAGGTAGTTTTGATGTTTGGGGCTTTGGTAAGCATATAGCTCTTGATGCATCTTTGGCTATTCTTGCTGCAAAAGAGTCTATGGACATAGAAGATGTCAGAGCGAATCTTTTAAACTTCAAAGGTATCAAAAAACGTTTTGATATTATCAACGCCCAAAGAGACAGTGTAATTATAGATGACTATGGTCATCACCCTACAGAGATAAAAGCAACATTTGAATCTGTAAAAGAGTATGCTACCCTCAAAGGTTTTGACAAAATTACTGCTATCTGGCAACCTCATAAATACTCACGTACTATCGATAACCTTGATGAATTTATCAAATGTTTTGATGGTGCTGCAGAGCTAATTATTCTTCCTGTATGGGCAGCTGGTGAAGCTCCACGTGATATTGATTTTAAAGAGAAGTTTAAAGCGTACAACCTCACTATGGCAGATAGTATTAAAAGAGCTAACAACACCATCACAGTCATCAAAGATAAAAAAGATTTAGAAGTTTTAGACAAAGGTCTTATTATCGGATTTGGTGCCGGGGATATAACTTATCAAATACGAGGAACTGCATAATGGCATATATTGCAGGTTTAGTAATAGTAGGGCTTCTCTTTTTAAGCCTTCACTATTTTACAGAATTAACAAAATCTCAAAAGCTCACTATATCAATTGTAGTTTTAGCAGTCATACTAAGTGCAGTTGCTTTTAATACTTACAGCTCATCACAAAGAGATAAAATGCTTAACGTTGTAGTAAAATTTAAACAGAGTAAAACTGTAAAATGTAATGGAGTTGATGTAAATAACTCTGATTATACTCTTAGTGTAGGAACATACACTTTTATTGGAAAAGAAAACACACCTCATTACGGTCAAATGATTAGTGCATCAAGTTGCGAGTAGATTCTAAAAAAGACAGAATCGAGTTGCTTATTGACCAGCTCGA
>JANTGV010000208.1 GCA_024762745.1 Sulfurimonas sp.
AGCGTTTGATATGGTTTACAGTGATAAACCTCCTTACGATATTCTCAAAAACAGACAAATCAGTTTTGATGAGATTCAGATGATGAAGCGTTTTGCGAGGTTTTGGGACTTAACTTATAATAGCGGGAACTTTAAACGCAGTATTATTTTACTCTGGAAAGATGAGAGTGTTTATAAAAACTTTCACGCTTTTTCTTTATGGATATACAAGCAGACTGACTCTACATGGAAAATATCCCTGCAGCGTTTGGGAGAGCTTCTTTTTAGATACCTCAACGAAGTAAAGACGTTAGATAAAAACTTTGTAGCCAAAGTGATGCTTGAAGATATGATGAAACTCAAGGGTAGAGCGATTCCATCTTATCTCAAACCCTACTCAAAAGAGTTCATAATAAATGCCAAAGATGGCACATCCGGTTTTAATAAAAGACAGAATTAATTTGCTATAATCATTGGCAATGAACATCTTAAAACTTCTGCTTATTTTATCGGCTCTTTTTGTTACCCTCACATATGCTCAAAAGCCCTATGTTGAAAAACAGTTAGCAGATAGAATCACCAAGAAGTATAAGATGTTTGCTAAAAAGAGGTTTGAGGCTCTTGAGAAAACGCTTAACAGTGTTAAGAATGGCAGTGATCTCGAGAAACTTGAAGCTGTAAACAAATTTTACAATGGCGTTAGATATATGTCAGACATTAAAGTTTACGGCAAAAAAGATTACTGGGCAACCCCATGGCAGTTCCTAGGAAAAGACAAAGGTGATTGTGAAGATTATGTTATTAGTAAATACTTTGCACTTATCTATCTTGGAGTTGACTCTAAAAAGCTCTTTTTTACCTATGTAAAATCTAGTAAGTTCAAAGCAGCTCACATGGTTTTAACCTACTTTAAAACTCCGCGCTCTGAACCTCTTATTTTAGACAATAACAACCATAAAATCTTTCCGGCTTCAAAGCGAAAAGATTTAACACCTATTTATAACTTCAACGGAGAGTCTCTTTACAGAGCAAACAGAAGTGGAACAGGGACTAAGGTCAGTGGCCAAAAGGCGCACAAGAAATGGGATCAACTCAAACTCAACATGAAAAGGAAAATAATATGACACTTTTTAAACAGATAGCTTTAATACTATCCATACTACTCTTAATCATTTTAACGACAGTATTAACTCTAAACTTTCAAAGCGCAAACAAGTCCGTACAAGACAGGCTCTATGAAGATGCAAAAAACACAGCAACTTCACTCAGCCTCTCGCTTGGTTCTGCTAATGGTGACATCTCTATGATGTCTACCATGATAAACGCTAACTTTGACAGCGGCACATACAGTTTTATATCTCTTGTTGATGTTGATAATGAGCTACTTTATGAGCGTAAATCTGAAACTGAAGAGCCTGATGTTCCAGAGTGGTTTTCAACTATAAGTACGATAAGTGCACCTATAGCCTCTGCAAACGTTTCAGCAGGATGGAGTCAGGTAGGAATACTAAATGTTCAAAGTGATGTAAGCTACGCATACAGAGCTTTATACTCTATTCTAAAAAATCTTCTTATCTCATTTAGTATTATCGCATTTTTTGGTCTACTCGCTCTTAACCTACTCCTTGCCGTTATTCTCAAACCTCTCAAAGAGGTGCAAAGACAGGCTGAAGCAGTTATACGAAATGAATTCATTTTTCAAGAGACTATTCCCTACACAAAAGAGTTTAAAGATGTAGTTTTAGGTATGAATAACATGGTTTCTAAAGTAAAAGCGATGTTTGACAAAGGAAACAGGGAGCTTAAACGTCAAAAATATTTGGCATACATAGACCCTGTTACGGAACTAAAAAATAGAAAGTACCTGATTGATAAACTTCCTGAGTATTTAAAAATAGATGCCGTCTCAAAGGGTGGTATCAACATGATGGTTTCACTCAGTGGAGCAATCGAAGCAAATGAAGTACTTGGACGTAAAAAAGCTGATGAACTCTTTAGAGATATAGCCGAGATTTTCACAACCCAAACTGAAGATTATAATAGTGTCATTACAGCAAGAATGAATGGTACCGAATTTTCCATATTTATTCCTGATTGTTCAACCATGCATGGACTTGCAACAGCTGAAGCTATACTAAAAGATTCGCAGTTTTTAATCAAAAGCTATCAATTAAATGGGGACGAAACCTTCCTCTCAATCGGACTCTATGAATACAACCACAAACAGAGTATTGGAGAAGTTCTCTCTCACTCTGATAATGCATTGGCGCAAGCGAAGTTTAAAGAGTGGAATATACATCTCTCAAAGGCTGAGGATACAGTCGAAGTTATGGGGAAAAATGCGTGGAGAGAGATACTTTTAAATGCTATAAAAAACAATAGTTTCAACTTTATCTCTTGGCCAGTAATTGATGCCAAATACAATAAGCTTATTCACAATGTACTCAGTGTAACAATCAAAGTTGATAATCAGACAAGCTACTCATATGGTCAGTTTATGGCTTCAGCAAACCAGATAGGTCTGAGTGATGATATCTACAGAAATGTTTTAACTACACTTTTTAAATCACCGGACAAGGCTCTACACTACAAGACATACTCACTCAGACTCCCTTACGAATTTTTAACACTGAGTAATACCTACGATGAGATGAAAAAACTCTTTGCAAGCTATGCTCTAGTACTTCCATTTAAACTCATAATAGAAATGCCTGACAAACTGGTAAGTCAAAACTCTGAACTTGTAAAAGATTATAAAAGATTGTTTGATAAGTATACTATCGACATGGGTATTTTTGAATTTATTGGTGATAGCCATGATTACCAATACCTTCAAGATTTAAGACCGATTTATATAAAAGGGGAACCAAACTACTTTATAAGTCAAAATGAACAGACTCTCTCTGCTCTAAGACTAATTACGGACAGTATTGGTATATCTCTTATTGCTACAGGTGTTATGACTCAGGAGACTCTTAAAAAGTTAGAGGAGAAGGAAGTTTATATTATTCAAGGTAAGGTGACGGATGATATAAAGCTCTAGACTCCTCTAGAGTTTAAACCTCTTGTTATCGCATCGTTGATATCTTTTTTATAGTCTGGATTTCTTCTCTCAAGCTCTTTATCAAAGTTTACTATCAAATCTTTATTTGCGTTTGGGTGTCTGCAGAGGTTAAAAAGAATATCCATATATGCATGTGATTCGGGGTGAGAACGGATACCTAGTTTTTTATGAATCGTGCCATGGTACTTAAGGACTAAATCGAGCGCTTCTTTTAGCTCATCTTCTGTTGAGTGTCTATCTTTTACAACTTGTCTCAAGCTCTCCATATCCGTTTTAGACTTTACTTTTTCTACTGGA
>JANTGV010000209.1 GCA_024762745.1 Sulfurimonas sp.
AAATCGTTATCGCTTCAATAGCTGCTTTAGCACTAGTAACATCTGCAACTGCTGCAGTAAATGGAAAAGCATGTACATCATGTCATGGTGGAGATTGGAGTAAAAAAGCTCTAGGGAAGTCTAAAGTTGTTGCTAACATGACTCACGCTGAAATCGTTACTGCTCTTAAAGGTTACAAAGCGGGAACTTACGGTGGTCCAATGAAAGGTCTTATGAAAGGTCAAGTTGCAAAATACTCTGATGCTGATTTAGAAGCTTTCGCACAAACTATCGGTAAATAATATACCTTGAATTGCCTTTTTAGGCAATTCGCCTACTCTGGCTTACAAGCCTTTTTCAACTCTTCTCTTTTTCTATCAATATTAGCAGCATCGTTAAGTTCATCTTCACCATCAAATTTTGCAGCATTTAAAAATTTTTCTTCATCATCAAATTGACCATTCTTAATGGCCCAAAGAAATGCAAATAGAGCTACAGCCCCTAAAAATATTGATGCTCCAAGCATCATTGCAATTACCCAGTCATCCATTTTATATTCCTATTTTAACTTTTATGCCATTTATATCTGATTCTCATTGAGTTCCCTACAACTAAGAGAGAACTTACACTCATAGAGATTGCAGCAACTAAAGGTATCACATATCCTGCCATTGCTAAAGGAATAGTAATAGCATTATAAACAAGTGATATTCCCAAGTTTTGTTTTATAAGCCCATAAGTTGTACGTGATATTTTAAATGTATCTTCAAGTGATGATAGTGAGTCATGTAATAAAACAACATCACTCACATCTACTGCTATATCGCTACCACTCCCCATTACTATTCCTATATCTGCTTTTGCTAAGGCTAAGACATCATTAACACCATCACCAACCATTACAACTGTTCTGTTATTATCATGAAGTTCTGATATGTAATTTGACTTATCTTCAGGTGTCTGTTCAAAATAAACTTTGTCTATACCTATCTCTCTCGAAACTTTTAGAGCTGCGTTTTCATTATCTCCAGTCAGCATAACAGTTTCAACATTTCTCTTTCTCAAATTCTCAACTAGCTCTTTAGCACCATCTTTTATTTTATCACTTAACTCATACACAGCTGCTAACTTTTTATCTACAGCAAAATAGAAGAGTGTATTTGAGCTTGAATGTTCAACTTTAATTCCATTCTCTTGCATTAATTTATAATTACCGCCAAGTAACTCAGTAGAGTTGATTTTAGCTATAATCCCAGATGCTGGAACTTGTGTAAACTCATCAAATGCTATCGTTCTCAAATCATAATTCTTAGAATTTATATATTCAAAAACACCATGGGATACTGGGTGCTTTGATGACTTTACTAGTGAGTACAAGAGTTCTGTATCAAACTCTTCAAGTTTATGTACCTGAACAACTTCTGGTCTCCCTGCAGTAATAGTACCTGTCTTATCCAAAACAAGAGTGTCAACCTTTGCCATAGTCTCTAGCTGAGCAGCCTCTTTAAAGAGTATCCCACGTTTAGCCCCCAAGCTTAGTCCAACCAAAGTAGCGACTGGAGTGGCCAAAGCCAAAGCACAGGGACAAGCTATAACTATTACAGAAATCCCAACCATGAATGAAGTTTCAAAGCTATGAGGCCAAAACCACCACACCAGAAATGTTATAAAAGAGAGGAGTAAAATAGTTGTTGAAAAATGTTCAGATAATTTATTAGCCATCTGTTCTATTTTAGGTTTTTTATTTATTGCTGATTCTAAAAGTGATACTAAGTTTGAAAGAGTGGAGTGAGCAAAATCTTTTGTAGCCTTAAAATGAACATCTGCATCTATACTTGTTGTTCCACTAACTACACTATCTCCTACAGATTTATATATGGGATCACTCTCTCCTGTAAGATTAGACTCATCAAAAGAACCACTACCTTTAATTATCTCACCATCAAGTAAAACCTTCTCTCCAGAAGAGACAACAATGACATCTCCAATACTTACATCATCAAGCTTACAGGAGACTACATTTCCGTTTTGAATTATATTCACTTCACTTGGAAGATGTTTACCTATGATATCTAAGGTATCTGCAGCATTTTTTTTACTTAAAATTTCCAAAAACTTACCTATAAGAACAAAAGTAATTATCATACTCACTGAATCAAAATAGGCTTCGCCATGTTCTACTACAGTAATATATATAGAATATACATAGGTCAACGAAGCCCCTGTAGCAACAAGTAAGTCCATGTTTACTACTCTGTTCTTCATACCATAGTACGCGCCACGAAAGAAAATCCAACCACTGTAAAAAAGTACTGGTGTAGCTAAAACACCCTCTGCAATATTAAGTATTGTTTTAATCTCTTGCGTAATTCCAGTAAAATAACCTGCATATTGCGCAACTGCAATCCACATGATATTCATAGAAGCGAAAATTGCGACAGCCATACGAAGATAATAATCTTTGCGTTCTCTGTTTGCATGTGCTTCTTGTAGTGAAGCATCATATGGGTAGGCATTGTATCCAATAGCCCTAATCATATCAATTATTCCAGAAAGCTTCACAATATCATCTGCCCATATTATAGTCGCCTTATTGTTTGTAAAATTAATATTTGCTTCTATAACCCCTTCCATCTTATGGAGAGCTTTTTCATTTAACCATACACATGCAGAACAGTGAATCCCTTCAATAATCAACGACACTTCATGAAATCCATCACTGTTAACTTTAACAAACTTATCATAAAATGCAGCCGCATTAAAGTTAGATGAATCTTCATACTGTTCAGTTGGTGGAGTAAGTTTCACATTCCCAGCTTTTTCATAAAAACTATCAAGACCCTCATCTGACAAAAGATGAAAAACACCTTGGCAACCGTTACAACAGAAGTAGTGCTCACCATCAACAATCATTACATCTTTACTAAACTCTAAGTGACAGTGACTGCATGCTATATTATCTGACAAGTTCGAACTTTCCTAACTTAGTGTTTTTTTCTATACTATTCCAAGGTTCAACATGCCCATTCATACAGATATAAACTCCATTTATGACACTTCCCTTAGTAAACCCTATTGCAACTCCTAAATTCAAAGTAGCTTCTATATTATCAATCTCAAATGGTTTCATAGCTCCAACAAAAACTATCTTCCTATCGTTAAAAACTTCATCTAAAAACTCCGCACTCAAACTCATGGTATCTGTGCCATGTATAATTATGAAATTTTCCTCACTTGACTCCATAATAATATTAGCGAGCATCTTTCTGTCATTTATATCCATCTCTAAACTATCTTTATAAATTAGACCTGCTAAATTATAATCTATATCAAAACTATTTAAAATCTTCTC
>JANTGV010000210.1 GCA_024762745.1 Sulfurimonas sp.
GTATATTTTACTAAAGTTTATCAAAATTTGTAGTTGTATATTCAGTATAACAACTACTAGTAACGAACAGCAGACTGTCACTAGAGTCAATCGTTATCCTCTCATTTATGCCCCTTTCAACAACCTCTAGAGACTGTGAAAGAACTAACCTTGTATTTGGCTAGAAGGTCAAGATTTAGAAAGAATTCTTAAATTCAGACTCTCAAACTAATTTTTGGATGAAACAAGACCCCAATAAAGTCTAAAACTGCAAGATATTCCGCTATTTCTTGCTTGATACTTTCAATATCGCCACTTTTTAGTGCTCCCATCAGCTTCTGAAACAGAGTAATACCAATTAGATTCAACAGTCGTCTAAAATTATAGGTAAGCATAATCAAGGCATTCTCTCCAGCAACTTTTGTTTTTCCCCGTACCAAGAAATGACTCCAACCAAGCTTTTGTTTGATTGTGCCAAATGGATGCTCTACCAATGCTCCACGCTTTTTTATCATAGCTTTAGCTTCTGGTTTCTGCATCTTTGTGCGGTGTGTATTTACGAAATCTTCATGTTCCCAACGCCAAATGCGCTTGGAACCTGCTTTATCTGTAAGGCACTGTGAACGTACTGGACATACATTACATACAGATTGAAATCCATAGTACATGAGACGTTTAATACCCTTGCTCTCGTAAATTGTTTTTCTTCGCTTCAATATCTTGTTGTTTGGACAGATATAGCAGTCATTTTCTTCATCATAGTGAAATGCATCACGGGGAAACTTCCCCAGATCTTTTTGCTTTTTTTGTTTGTCTTGAATAGGTACATAAATATCTATGCCTTCATCAACACATCTCTTAAGCTCTTTTGGATTGTAATAACCTGCATCAGCTGCGACTTTCATTTCTTTATTCCCTGTAGCCTCTTTAGCTTGAGTTGCCATCGGGTAAAGCTGGTCAAGATCTACTCCTTTACAGGAGATGTCAGTTGCAACAATAAACTTGTGTTTGCCATCAACAGCAATCTGCGAATTATAGGCTATGAGATGATGAGCAGGTTTGTGCATCAAGGTAGCATCAGGATCACTTTTACAATACTGTTTTAGTTCACGTTCCTTTAGGATATTTAGATCAGTGCTCAGTTGGTTTTTACGTTTTTGAAGTCGATCCAAATATTGCTTGTTTACTACTGGCTTTATCTCTTTATTCTCACATGTATCGCTATACTCAAGTGTATTCAAATATTCTGTTATCTTCTCTTCAACAACTTCCATATCTTTTATAGTCATTGTTTCAGAAATGAGTTGATTCTTTGATGCGTTAGCCCGTAAAAAGGCTCCATCAATAGCGACTACTGCTCCATCAATCAAATCGATAGAGCGGCATAGCATTACAAAGTCACGAAAGAGTTGTTTCAGTACTTTTGGATTATCTTTACGAAAGTTTGCGATAGTTTTATACCCTGGAGTGAGACCTTCACAAAGCCACATCATCTCAACATTACGTTTGATCTCACGTTCAAGCTTACGTGAACTTCGAATTGAGTTGAGATAGCCATATAGATAAATCTTTAAAAGTAATGCGGGATGATATGCTGGTTGACCATCAGACCTACCACTACTTGTAAAGACTCCAAAGGCAGCTAAATCTATACTATCTACATAGCTGTCAATAGCCCTGACTGAATTATCCTCATCAACATATTCATCTAGACTTGGAGGAAATAAGAGTTGCTGATGGCGATTGAGACCCTCTTTGTAGTTTGGCATTGCTCAAGCCTTTTTCATAGATATATAATATATTTATTTTAGCTGATTAGTTGTTATAAGCTGCTTTGGAGTTCTTTCACAGTCTCTACAGCTTTTTGAACATCTTATACTAAATCTCTTTTTGACTTTTTTCTAACTAATAGACCAACTTATGCATATCTCCTCTAATATGAAGCAGGAGAATACTGATGCAATTAGATAGACTGGAACGATATTTTAATGACTATACATACATACAAAAAGGCCATTACCCGGTAACTGATATGCTTGTCTACTGGTATATGGGTGATGAGTGGACAGCAGCAAATAAAGAACAACAAATTGCTATTAGCGAAGGACTCCTTAGGTCAATCGAAGCAAAAGACTTCAAACTTAAGCAAAAAGTTGTTGCATCTCTTTTTGAGCTCTACGACCTTCGGAATAAGGCAAAAAGTGGTAAGCTCACAGACGAAGTAATGCTTCAAGCAGCATTTACTGAGATTCTTGAAAAACATCACTTATTACACTAAACTGCCTTACTCGATAAAACAAAAACCCTAGCTTATGATATAGTACAGCTATCTTCCTCTTGAACAAAATCTACAAAGTGTGATTCACTTGCTACCTCTTTTAAAAAATTAGCAACCTCTAGGTAAGCGGATTCACTTTTAAACCATAAAAGTTTTTCTCGAGTTGTAAATGTTATATACATACACAAATCATATGCACCTCTTCCTCTGTCAAAGTCAACTCCTACTTGAAGAGTATTAATCCACTCCATTTTAGAAGGCAGTGCCTCTATCATATTTCTAGCTTTTGCTATATTTTTCATTTTTTCAAAATTATGATCAAACTTATACATTACTACATGCGCTACCATAGGTTTCCTTTTTGTTATTAATCTTTATATAACTCTACTTATATTCTCATTTGAATTAAACTTTCAGCCCACATATTTAGCTGATCTTTGCCTAATGCACTTGTAAAACGGTTAAGTTCTCGTGATTTTTTAAAGGCTATTATGGTTGGTAAAGTATTAACTCCATAACTTAATGCTAATTCGGGGTAATCCTGTGTATTTATTTTAAGAAAACGCACTTCAAGTGCAAAAGATGAAGCGACACTTTCAAAGTCTGGAGCCATTTTCATACATGGTACACAAGCTGGTGAGTAAAAGTCTACCAGTAAGGGGATATCATTTTCATGCAAATGGGTTTGAAATACTTCTTCACTACACTCTAGAGGTTTAGTATCAAGTAAGGAATACAAGCATGCCTGACATTGAACATCTGCTTTGGATTCCTCAATTACTATTTCGTTAGTACTCCTACAATTAGGGCAAGCTATTTTAAGCGTATTCATGGGTATACCTTTATAAGTACTTTTATTATTCAAAGAATTGCAATAAATGTTCTACTTTTTATTTTTGATGAAACCAAAGCCTGAACTTTTTTAATATTTTTTTCCTTTACTAGAATGGTATATGCAGTTTGTGTTCAAAAAGGAAAACTAATGGAACATCATGTGATAATAGAAAAACTATGCTCGTGTGCAAAAAAAGAGGGTTTAGAAAAAGTAGTGAGTTTTGATACAAA
>JANTGV010000211.1 GCA_024762745.1 Sulfurimonas sp.
GACTTCTCTTATGTTGAGGGGAAAGAGATTCTGAGTGATATCTCTCTTGAGATAAACGCAGGGTGTAAAATCGCTCTTATTGGGGCGAGTGGAAGTGGAAAAACAACTCTTGCTCAAGTCATCTCAGGTTTTTATGAAAAATGCGAGGGCTCTCTTAAATATAATAACATTGAGATAGAGGAGCTAGATAAAAGTTCTCTGAGAGAGAAGATATTTTTAGTACTTCAAATGCCTATACTCTTCAACTCCACGCTGCGTTTTAACATAACTATGGGTGATGAGAATATCAAAGATGAAGATATTTACAGAGCTCTTCATATAGCACAACTCGATGATATGTTAAACGCAATGGATGACAAACTCGACACTATTGTCGGTCATCACGGTATCAGGCTCTCTGGTGGGCAGAGACAGCGTTTGAGTATTGCTAGAATGATTATCGCCAATCCGAGTGTCGTTATCTTTGATGAGTCTACATCTGCGCTTGATGTTCATACCGAAGCTCTTTTGCAAGCGGGACTTCTGCCACTTCTTAAAGATAAAACAGTCATTACAATTGCGCATAGACTCAGTACAGTTAAAAACGCAGACCTTATCTATGTTCTTGATGAGGGTAAAATTGTTCAGCAGGGAACACATGAAGAACTCGAGGATGAAGAGGGACACTATAATGAATTCGTGAAACAGCAGTTGATTTAAAAATGCTTATTTAATGAACAGTTATAGTGATTTTTTACTCTTAGTTCCTGATATACTGATACTATAAAAATCAATAGAGGGAAATTCAATTGAGCTTATCAGAAAACACAATAAAAATCGTCAAAGAGACAGCAGCACCAGTTGCAGCGAATGCAGAGGCTATCACTACAAAAATGTATGAAATACTCTTTGCAACACATCCGGAGACTAAAGAACTTTTTAAAGATGCAGAGCCTGATCAACATAAAAAATTAGCAGGTGCAGTGATTGCATATGCATCGAATATTGACAATTTAGGAGCGCTCTCTGCGGCTGTAGAGAAGATGGCTGTGACTCACGTAAGAGTTAAAGTACTTCCTGAACACTATCCAATCGTTGGTGTTTCACTTCTTGGTGCAATCAAGGATGTTTTAGGTGATGCGGCTACAGATGAAGTTTTAGAAGCTTGGAAAGAGGCTTACTTCTTTTTGGCTGATATTTTAATAGCACGTGAAAAAGAACTTTATTCCCAAGTATAAAGTTTTTACACCCTATCTACAAATCTATAGCAGCTCTTTTGAGTGATAACTCTGCTAATATTAAACCTTTTATTTGATACACTACTAAAAATAAATGGAGCGATTTAGAAACAGATGAAAAATTATCTAAAAGAGACTGACTTAGTTAACTTTTCAGACCCCAAAGTAAAACAACTGGCTCTCTCTTTGGCAAAAGATACCAGATCAGATCAAGAGATAGCTAGAAACTGTTTTCTATATGTAAGAGACAAAATAAACCACTCTGGTGATATCGTAGATAATACTCCGACAACTTATAAAGCAAGCGATGTTTTAAAATACAAAACTGGCTGGTGCTACTCAAAAAGTATTCTGCTTGCAGCACTTCTTAGAGCCAACAATATACCTGCAGGTTTTTGCTACCAGAGACTCTCCTGTTCAGAATATATTCCCGATGTTTACTGCTTACATGGTCTCAATGCAATCTATCTCAAAGAGTTTGGCTGGTATAGAGTGGATGCCCGAGGAAACAAAGATGAAGTAAACGCAGAGTTCAACCCTCCATATGAAAAACTGGCTTTTGAACTAGAAGAGCATGAGTATGATTTACCTGAGATTTTAGAAAACCCTCTTCCTGAAGTTGTTGAAGCTCTAAAAAAGTTTACATATTATGAAGAGATGATACACAATTTTCCAGATATAACACCTACAAAAAGCTAAAGATGAAACTTCAAAATTCTCAAACAAAACTTCTACAGTGGTACGAAGTTCATGGTAGACACGATTTGCCTTGGCGAAATACAGATGATATCTACCATATATACCTCAGTGAAATAATGCTTCAGCAAACGCAGGTCAATCGTGTTCGAGATGAGTATTACCCTCAGTTTTTAGAGAAGTTTCCCTCTCTCCAAGAGCTTGCAAACGCAGCCCAAGAAGATGTTCTCTCTGCTTGGAGTGGTTTAGGCTACTACTCAAGAGCAAGAAACCTTCATAAAACAGCACAAGATTCTCCTGTAGCCTTGCCGGTGTCACAAGAAGAGCTTATAAAACTCCCTGGAATTGGTAGATACACAGCAAGTGCAATTTGTAGTTTTGGACACAATCAAAATATTCCCGTTGTAGATACAAATATAGCGAGAGTTATAAAGAGATTTTTTGCTCTTTTAGAATCTAAAGAGTCCAGAATCTGGGAAAACGCAACTACATTTGTAAACGCTAAAGAGCCTAGAGAACATAATCTCGCTCTTATGGACTTAGGCTCACTACTATGTCTGCCTAAAAATCCAAAATGCACAGAGTGTCCCCTCCAAGGAGAGTGTCAAGGAAAAGAAGAACCTGAGCTCTACACACAAACTAAGAAAACAAAGTATGAATCTTTAGAACTTTTTTATGGCGTCTATATAAAAAATAACAAAATTGCGCTGCAGGTCTCAAAGGAGAGAATGTATAAAGATATGCTTATTCTACCAGCTGTTGACCCTGTTGATGAGAATTTCTTAGGAATGTTCAAACACTCCTATACAAAATATAGACTCAATGTAAATCTTTACAGAATTGAGAAGCTTGAAGGTGAAATAATTTGGATGGATTTGGAGGCTTTTGAAAAAGCACCAATCTCATCTCTTACAAAAAAAGCTCAGAAGTTTTTTACAGATCTATAGCGCAGCTCTTGAGAGTCTCCAAGTCAACCAGCTTCAAAATAGCCTGATGTGTTGAGTGAATAAATATCTGAGGAGCCATTCCATCTTTTACAGCTTGAGCAAAACGCGGGCCTGAAAGGCACCAGCTCTGACCAGGCTTAACCCCGGGAAAATTGTACTTAGGCATAGGTGTTGAGAGATCATTACCCGTTCTTTTTGAGTACTCTAAAAACTCCTCGGTCGCATAAATACAGACAGCATGAACTCCTTGATTTTCTGGAGTAACCTTACATGTTCCGTTTCTATAAAATCCAGTTAATGGATCGAGACTACACGGCTCTAGCGGACCACCAAGGGCATTAAGTTCTTCATATATATTAACAGGCTTAGGCATGTTTAAGGGCACCTTCTATTTTTTCATCATTGTATCTTAGAATTTAAAAAAATCTTTTTTAACTCAAAACTAATCTATGTAGTTAAAA
>JANTGV010000212.1 GCA_024762745.1 Sulfurimonas sp.
ACTTAAAAGTTGTAGCACTTAAAACACAATCCTTTACAATTAGCTCAGCTGGTTCTTCACTAGAAGATCCTACTGTTGCATTAGGTTTTAAGGTCACTGAGTCACAGAAGAAAAAAATAGAAGAAGATATGAAAGAGAGTGGTTGTGAAGAGCTCTCAAGGTACTTAGCGTATGTAGCGCTCCATGGAGTTGTAACAGCTGTAGTAGAGGTTCGATCAACTGGTGGTCTTGACGCTATGCTACAGAGAATTGCAGAAAGTCGAAAAACATCTAAGCCAAAGAGACTATTTTAAAATAAGGACTATTATGCCTATTAAAATTGAATCTAAATCATACGTAAGGCCAAAAACTCAAAAGACATACTTAGTCTCTATTTTAAACACAAACTATGTCTCATGGGAGTTCTGTAGAAAGGCTTTAACAGATATCTTTTATATGAGTCAAGAAGATGCTGATGCTATTAGTAATGAAATTGTCACAAATGGTGAGGGAATATGTGGGGTTTATGTATTTGAAATAGCAGAGACTAAAGCTGCCATGGTTGAAGAACTTGCAAAGAAAGAAGGTTTCTCTCTTTACTGCTTAATAGAAGAAGTTTAAGCCCTACTTCTTCTCAGTAGAATTCATCTGCGCTATAGTTTCTAAAGCTTGCTCAAGCTGCTCACTTGTTAATACAAAAGCATGAACTCCAAACTCAATAAGGTCTCCAAGTTTGTCTTCATCTTCTGTTAACATTAAAGTTACAATCTCCTGTTCAGGTCTCATCTCTTTTATCTGCTTCATAAATATCGTGCCATCTACAGGGTTTACGCTTAAATCACTTACAATAATGTCGTAATGATTATTATAAATAAGTTTCAGTGCTTTTTGCTCACCCACAACTTTATCTACCTTAGCAAACAGTTCGTTAAATGCTTGACTTTGTGAATCAAATTGAGAGTTCTCATCTTTAATAAAGAGTATATTCTTTTTGATATCTTTACTCATTTTTTTCCTTTTTAAATTTTTTTACTACTATTGATAAACTGTTTAGAAAACTGTACACCTTTTTTCTTAAACTTTGTAGCAATTTCTGATGTATAAACTTCATCAGTCGTCTGGGAAAAAAGCTCTAACCACTGAGCAAAGCTCTCTTTAGTTATATGGGGCATTTTAACGTGGGCACCAACAAAGTTTCCATAATAAGTATCTTCTCCAAGCATTTTAGCCAGCCAAAAATCAGCCAAAAGTTCTATATGATCTATCCACTCTTCATCTCTTATATCTTCACCTAGTTCATGTATAAAATAAGGGCCTAATAATTTATCATCTATAGCCTTCTCATAAAATGAAGTCATTAAGACTCTAAGGTTTTCTCTTGTAATAGTGCTTTGAAGTTCTATTTTAAATCCTTAAAATATTTTTTTGAAGTGAAATTATAGCGAAACTTATTCTTACTATTTAGAACTATATATGTAGAATACAATCATGAATTTTGATAACATCATATTAGAGACTCCTTACCTTACGCTAGATGAAGAGTTTTACAACTTAACAGACCCTGCTCCGCTTAATAATCCCTATTTGGTTAGTTTTAACCCTAAGGCTGCAGAATTAATAGACTTGGATTGTGATACACATAAAGATCCCCGCTTTGTATCACTTCTCAATGGCACCTTTGCTCTTAAGGGATCACGCTATTTTGCTATGTGTTATGCAGGACATCAGTTTGGTCATTATAATCCATGGCTTGGAGATGGTAGAGCTATAAACTTGGGAAATATCGGTGGCTGGAATCTGCAACTAAAAGGAAGTGGTGAAACACTCTATTCCCGTACAGCAGACGGGAGAGCCACTCTACCCTCATCTATACGTGAGTACCTTATGGGTGAAGCGATGCACCATCTTGGTATTCCAACAACCAGAGCACTTGGAGTGATTGGATCAGACACGAAGGTTATTCGTAATCGTATGGAAAACGCAGCTATTGTTATGCGAATGTCAACGAGTTGGGTGCGTTTTGGCAGCTTTGAGTACTTTTACTACAACAAGGAGCATACTAAACTCAAGATGCTTGCAGAACATGTTATAGAAGAATCATACCCTCACCTGCAATATGATGATGATCGGTTTTATAAAATGTTTTGTGAAATTCTTGATCGTACTGCAACATTGATTTCTAAATGGCAGGGAGTAGGCTTTTGTCATGGTGTTATGAATACAGATAACATGTCTATAGAGGGTCTTACTATAGATTATGGACCATATGCTATGTTAGATGATTTTAATTATAATTATGTTTGCAATAATACAGACCGTATAGGACGTTATAGTTATGCAGAACAACCAAATATCTCTTATTGGAACCTGACAAAACTCTCTAAAGCACTCACTCCTATTATTGCAAAAGAGAGAATGCAGCAGAAGCTCGATGATTTCGGTGCTTTTATCTATCCAGATGCTTATGTTAAAGTTATGCGTGAAAAACTTGGTTTAGTAGAAAAACTTAGTGAAGATGTAGAGCTTATTAAAGAACTTGTAGGAGCACTACAGGATGCCTATGTGGATCATACTCTTTTCTTTAGAACGCTTAGTAGATATGATGGTGACAGAACACCTCTTTATGACATAGTAATGGAGCCTGTAGTGATAGACAATTGGCTTAAACTCTATGACCTTCGACTCTCAAAAGAGTCTCTCCCTAAACTTGAGCGCCAAAAAGCTATGTTGAGTACAAATCCAAAGTACATTCTAAAAAACTATATGCTTCAAGAAGCTATTCGTTTGGCAGAACTTGGCGATTTTTCTATGGTTGAGACCCTACTCTATATTGCCGCACACCCTTACGATGAACTACCGGAGTTTGAACACTTCGCTGGAGATACACCTGATGAATATAAAAACATAGGACTCTCCTGTTCATCGTAGTCTAACTTTGTTTATACCATACCTTGTTGCAGAAACTGAGCTGTTATAGTGTCCATAGTCTCTATATGGTGCACAAGCCACTTTGTTAAATTACCGTCAATGTAAGCAGTTATAGCTTTAGGGTCTCTGTTTTCATCAAAGTACTTCACTAAAGCTTTAAGCTCATGTATGTGTCTATCATGCTCGCTTTTATGCATTTGATATGCAGGAAAGAGTGCTTCTTCCATCATATCTTCCTCATCCGAGAAATGTATTATTGTGTGTTCAAGTAAATCTTGTAGTACTTTAGCTACTAATTCTACATTATTCTCTTTTGCAGCAGCGTCTAATTGATTAATAATTATCATCTCTTCTAGATGGGTATCATTCATACTTGGCATCGCTACCATCGGTAATTGC
>JANTGV010000213.1 GCA_024762745.1 Sulfurimonas sp.
GTGGGAGTTTCAGTGCATTTGGGTGTGACTTAGGGTATGAGTATGTTAAGATTAATGCGGATTATAGAACTTAGTTCTCACTTCTAAGAACAGATGCTTAATCAAAAGAATACTTTTTTTCAAAACTTTTTTATAAGTGGGCACCTCTTTAATAAAGATGAAATACTACTAAAATTTCAGTTTAAAATTATTAATACCGTTTTACTTTCGATGGTAATATTTTACTTTTTTTTTGCGCTTTTAAGCTCATTAAATGTTAGTCCTCTTGGACAAATACCGACGATTACTAATTATGTTTTAGCATTTATTGCTGCCTTACTTATTAGCAGGTTACGGGTTTCAAAAACTTTTTATACTCAAGTTTCTTACTTTTTATATGGCAGTGCGTTTGTTAGCTTTGTAATAATGCTTCTTTTTATTCCCCACGATGAGTTTCGTCTTATTTGGTTTTATTTGCTTGTTATTGCTGCTTACATCATAGGAGGTGTACGTACAGGTAATTTTATCGCTGCACTCTCGATTATAACAATCATCACAATAAGTGCACTTTTTGAATTGCAACTTTCATGGGTCGCAATTAACACCGCTATTTTTTCGCTCATAATTATGAGTTTTTTTATTCGTGCCTACACAAAAAGGATTATAGATTTTGAACAAGAGATAATCAAACAACAAGATTATATGATCTCTCAGTCTCGCCTTGCTGCGATGGGTGAAATGATGAGTATGATAGCACACCAATGGCGTCAACCTCTCTCTACCACTACATTAATGATTGCAGATAAAAAGCTTCATCTTATGTTACAAGATAAGAAGTCTCATGATGAGATTGATATACTTGATAAGATATCGGATACTTTATTGTATCTCTCAGAAACTATTGATGATTTTCAAACCTATTTTAAACCAGAGAAATCGACACAAGTAATACTACTTAGTAAACTCATGAGTCGCTTGGTTCAGCTCTCAGAGTCTCGCCTTAAAATAGCAGAAGTTACTATGAATATAGGAGATGCATATCAAGATGAAAAAATTGATATTTTCGTCAATGAGATGTTACAGGTCTTAATCAACATAATTAATAATTCAATAGACGTTATGCTAGAGAGGAAAGTGAAGGGTCGTCAAATATGGATTAGTCTAGATGTTCAAGACAAAAAGCTACTTATAAGGATAGAGGATAATGCTGGTGGAGTCCAAGAGGATGTTATAGAAAAAATCTTTGAACCCTATTTCAGTACAAAATCAAAAAATGGAACAGGGTTAGGGCTTTATATGTCAAAAATGATTGTAGATAGACATATTGGAGGAGAAATTAAGGTCCAAAATACGGGTAAGGGCGCACTCTTTACAATTACATTGCCTATACCTGATAATCCTTTTTAAACTCCACATACCTTTTAGCCGAAGCATAAAGCTCAGCTACCTCTTCATCGTTTAATTCTCTTACAACTTTTGCAGGTGTTCCCATTATGAGTGAACGAGGGGGAAAGACTTTGTTTTTTGTAACAAGTGCTCCAGCTCCAACTATTGACTCTTTTCCTATAACTGCGCCATCAAGTATAGTAGCACTCATACCAATGAGACATGCGTTTTCTATCGTGCATCCATGAAGCATAACACGGTGGCCGACAGTGACATCATCACCAATTACAGTAGGGTTTCCTGTACTTTTGTCACCATTTTTATAGTGTGTGACGTGAATCATACTCAGATCTTGTATATTTGTACGTGAGCCTATTTTAATGTAGTGAACATCTCCACGAACTACACATCCAAACCAGATAGAACACTCTTCACCACAAGTTACATCTCCAACTACATCGGCAGATGAAGCAACCCAAGTCTCTTTTCCTAAGGTAGGTAAAGTATTTTTAAATTTATGTAACATATCTTAACTCTCTATAAATAGTCTGGCAGCAAGTTGTTGCACTGTGTTTGTAGTCTCTTTTTTTGTTGCTTTTGAGATGCGGTTTACATAGTCTTCTAAAAGCTTATGGTTATTAACAGCTTTTTCATTCTCTCTTTTAATTTTTATATATGAACCATCACTTTGCAGTTCATGTGCTAGTGTATTATCAGAACATTGGAGTTTTAAAATCTGTATAATCTTATCTTGTGAAGGCTTGTCTTTTATGGCTGTAAGTAGCTCTATACGACGAACTAGGTTTCTTGGCATCCAGTCAGCGCTTGAGATGTAAACACCCGGATTGTCATTTTTAAAGTAAAAAGATCTAGGGTGCTCGAGGTATTTGCCTAAAATAGAGATAACTCTAATATTTTCACTCACACCTTCTATGCCAGGTTTCAGACAGCAGATTCCGCGAACGATAAGGTCTATTTTCACACCAGCTTGGCTCGCTTTGTATAGAGCTCGAATGATGTCTTCATCAACAAGTGAGTTAACTTTTGCGATTATCTGTCCATTTTTACCTTGACGTGTCTCGTTGTGAATCAGTGAGAGAAGTTTTGGTTTTATCTGTGAAGGAGCCATATAGAGTTCATTGAGCTTTCCTTTGTTACTAAAGCCAGTTAAGAAATGAAAAAATCGTGTTAAATCATTTGTTATCTCATCTTTACTAGTCATATAACTCATGTCTGTATATATTTTCGCTGTTGAGGGGTTGTAGTTACCAGTACCAAGGTGAGCATACTGTTTGAGTTTTCCATGTTTTCTTCTTGTGATAAGTGCTGCTTTGGCGTGCACTTTGAAGCCTTTTATACCGTAGATAACATGTGTTCCAGCCTTCTCAAGTGCTTTTGCCCAGATGAGATTATTCTCTTCATCAAACCTTGCTTTTAGCTCAACCATAACGGTTACCTGTATACCAGACTCACTCGCATTCATAAGTGCTTGAACAATAGGAGAATTTGTTCCTGAACGGTAGAGTGTCATCTTTATAGAGACAACATCCGGATCTTTTGAAGCGCTCTGGATGAGTTTGACAACAGGGTCAAAACTCTCATATGGGTGATACATCAAAATATCCTGATTCTCCAATGTTGTGAATAGGTCTTCATCGTTCTCAAGAGGTGGAAGCGTTTTTGGCTTAAAAGGTCGTGATAAAAGATGTGCGAAGTCTTTATTTCCAACAATTTGCCAGAGACTTGAGAGATTTAAGAATGTATGAAATTTATAGATATCATCTTTATAGACATTTGTATGTTGATTAAAAAAGTTAATAATCTCTTCATCGGAATTTTTCCCTATCTCTAAACGAACCATCTCTCCTTTACGTCGAAGTTTAAGGCCCTCTTCGAGGATTTCCATAAAGTCATCTGCCTCCTCCTCTTCTATG
>JANTGV010000214.1 GCA_024762745.1 Sulfurimonas sp.
TCTGATGTAACATTTGGACGTGATTCATATATGATACCTATCACACCAATAGCAATACTTACCTTTTCTATCTTAAGTCCATCTTCTGTAATCCAGCCATCTAAAACGCGGCCAACCGGTTCTTTGAGTGCAGCTATCTCCTCTATAGCAACTGCCATAGCGTCTACACGACTCTCATCTAAAAAGAGTCTATCCATAAGTGCAGATGTAAGCTTATTCTTCTCACCATCAGCCATATCAACTGCGTTTGCTGCCAATAAATCAGGAGTATTAGCTCGCAAAGCTGCTGCCATTTCCAATAATATTCTATTTTTTTCTCGCCCGCTGAGAGTCGACAAAACTCTACTAGAGGCTTTTGCTTCACTTAAAAATTGTTCCATATTTTCGCCTTTTTTGATTAATGTTATAATATCATAAAAAAATTAGGACTACCATGAATACTGTAACTTTTATCGGGAATGGCAATATGGCTTTGAGTATTGCAAAAGGCTTAAAAGATAACTATAAAATCGAGGTAGTCGGCAGAAATTTCGACAAAATAGAAAAGTTTGAAAAAGAGTTAGGTGTTAATGTAGAAAAACATCTTATAGACGGTTTTGATATGGAAGGCAAAACTTTACTCTTTTGTGTCAAACCTGTAAATGTTGAAGAGGTTTCCACTCAGCTAAAAGGAAAAGCGAGAGTTATCTACTCCGTCTTAGCAGGCACATCAGTAGAAAAACTCAAAACTAATCTCAACACAAACGCAGTAGTAAGAACTATGCCAAATCTTGCTGCAAGTGTAGGAGAGTCTATGACTACTCTTTCTGGAGACACTGCGTTTAGAGATGAAGCTGAAGAGCTTTTAGGCGCTATTGGCTCTACAAGATGGTTAAATAGCGAAAAAGAGATAGACATAGCTACAGCTTTAGCTGGAAGTGGTCCTGCATATTTAGCGCTAGTTGCTGAGGCTTTAGCAGATGGTGCTGTGAAACAGGGTCTTAAACGCGATGATGCTATGGCTATTATGCGTGGGCTCTTTGGAGGTTTTGGAAAGCTTATTCAAGATGTTCACCCTGCACTACTTAAAGATGGTGTTATGAGCCCTGGTGGGACAACAGCTGCAGGGTACGGTGCACTAGAAGATGGAAATGTGAGAAGTGCTTGTATAGATGCCATAGAGAAGGCATATAAAAGGGCGCTAGAGCTTTAAGCTCTAGCGCCTATAAAAATTTTAAAATCTCTTTTTCTATATCTGCTTTTTCTATAACACTCTCATGAACTATTTTCTTAGTAAAAAGTCCATTTATCATCGGAGGTATTGCAACATTTGCTTCATTTGAAATAGATTTCAGTGCTGTGATATCTTCAGCATCATCTTCACCTGTCAATGCATTTGCAATAACCGGTGAAAACTTCGTCCACTCAGCAGTCGAGTAGATAATCGTTACAATATCATCACTTGCACAACTCTCATAAGCTTTAAAACAGGTTGCTGTGTGAGGGTCCATAAGATACCCCCCGTCAAAAGTAGTTTTAATATACTTTTTTCCCTCATCATCACTACAGAAATCACCTGCAAAGATCTCTTGAAGCTTCGATAACTCATCGGCAGTCAACTCATAAACTCCCTTGCTATCTAAATCACTCATCAACTCTCTTGTACGCTCTGGACCATAAAGATCAAAAAGAACACGTTCAACATTTGAAGATTTTAAAATATCCATGGCTGGAGATGTCGTCAAAATCAAGTCTTTACCACGCATATCATAAATACCTGTTTTAATAAGACGTGTAAGGATATTGTTCTCATTTGAAGCGATTATTAATTTTCTTACAGGAAGCCCCATTTTTTGTGCATAATAAGCACCAAGAACATTTCCGAAGTTTCCGCTTGGAACATTAAGATAAACCTCTTCACCCATCTGAGTTACACCGGCTCTTACAACTTCAAGATAGTTATGAATATGATAAATTATCTGAAAAATAATACGTCCAAAGTTTACAGAGTTTGCAGCTGAGAGTGAGATATGTTTCTCTTTTAAAGTCTCTTCAAAACTCTTAGACGCAAGCAGGTTTTTTAAAGCCGCCTGGGCATCATCAAAATTACCTTTTATACCTATTACTTTAAGATTGGAAGCATCTTCTGTAACCATCTGCAGTCTCTGAACATCAGAAGTACCATTTGCAGGATACATACAAGCAACTTGAATATTTTTCTTATTTTTAAAAGTCTCTAAAGCTGCTGGACCTGTATCTCCACTTGTCGCAGCTAAGATTAGGTAGTTTTCATTTTTCTTTTGTGCGACAGAAGAGAGTATATGTCCAAAAGGCTGTAGAGCCATATCTTTAAAAGCACGAGTAGGACCGTGATAAAGTTCACTTACAAAAAGATTCTCTTTCACTTTTACAACAGGGACAGGATTATTTGCATCATCAAACTTGTCATAAAGAGTAAGTGCTTCATCAATAACACTCTGTTCTATATCTATCTCAAAACGAGACAGCATATCTGATGCTAACTCTTTGTATGATGAATTAAGATGCTTATTTAAAAAATCTAGTCCAAGGTCTGGAAGAGTTTCTGGTACATAAAGACCTCCAAAAGAGGCTATTGGAGATAAAATTGCTTGTGAAAATGTAACTGTTTGTGGTTTAGTCGTGTCGAATCCGCGAGTCTGTATAAAGTTCATAAATTTCTCTGTTTTATATTTTTGAAATTATATCTAAAATTGACGAGATTTTAAATACATGAACTCTAGTCGTCCTCTTCTCCATCGTACTGTAAGAAGAGTATTGTAATCCAGATTAACATTATGATGGCAACTATCTCATATCCAATCGCCCAAACAATTAAAAATGCAGAGGTGTCGAGCATAGTATAGCTTTCCATGTTACCTCTGGCGATAGTTAAAAAGAGAAATATATTTCCGACGATGTATGGAATCAGTAAAACATAAAGAGTATAAGCAACACCCTCCCACTCTTCAGGAACATAGATGTAATCCTTAAAATCTACCTTTTTAGAAGCGAAACTCCTAGCTTTTGTCTTTCTAGTCTGAGCAGCTTTTTTATTTCTCTCAGCATTCAGGATCTGATTATAGTAGTACATATTTCGCTGTTCGGTGTTCTTCTCTTTTAATTCATCCATAACACATCCTGTTCAATCTTAACATCATTATAGCTTCTAATAAATTAATAAAATATTAAGTAGCCTACCTAAAGAGCCTTATGGGATTTATGTGGTAAGACTTCTGTGTAACTTCAAAAACAAGCTCTTCACTAACCCGTCCAATTGTATAACCCTTCTTTATTTT
>JANTGV010000215.1 GCA_024762745.1 Sulfurimonas sp.
AGAAAGAAAATAGATTTTAAAATTATAAAAAAAACGCACAACATCATAAAAGAAAAAAATATAGATATTGTTTTTGCAACAAGCTCAAGAACCATCCCTAATGCTGTCTTTGCCTCTATTGGAACGAAAGCGAAACTTGTAGCATACCGTGGCACCACGGGTGGAATGTACAGACATGACCCAGCTTCTTATCTCAACATTTTAAGCCCACGTGTTGATGGTGTTATATGTGTCGCCGAGGCGATTAAAAAGCATCTTGACAAACAGGTTTTTACAAGTTCTAAAAAAATAGTTACTATTCAAAAAGGCCATGATGAGTCTTGGTATAAACAAAACTCACTCGACTTAAAAGAGTTTGGCACAAATACTGATAATTTCAATATAGTATTTGTGGCTAATGTTCGACCACATAAAGGCTTAATTTATGCCATTGAAGCTGCCAAATACCTATCTGATATCAAAGACTTGCACATACTTTTAATAGGTAGTAAAATAGAGCAAGAGCCCTATATATCTGCAATTGAAAGTAGTGGTATGAAAGAGCGTATTCATGTTACCGGATACAGACATGATGTCCCAGATATTATGGCAGCCTGTGATTTACTTATTCATCCATCAATTCGCAAAGAGGGATTACCGCGTGTGGTACTAGAATCTATAGCTTCAGGAACTCCTGTTATAGCAGCAGAGAATGAAGGAAGTATGGAAGTGATTGAAGATGGATTTAATGGCTATATAGTTCCGGTAAAAGATTCTAAATCGATAGCTGACAAGGTTAGAAAACTTTATAATGACCCAGAAAAACTTGAGGAACTTAGTCAAAACTGCATCCATAAAATTCAAAATGAGATGTCGCATCAAACTACTGTTAAAAAGTATATTGAATTTTTTGAATCACTCCTTGAAGGTTAGGAGTCGTTTTTACAATTTATATACTGCTTCAAATACTTATAAAATCTTCTATTTGCATTTGAGACTGCTATAGTAAATCCCACCCAGCCATTTATAAAATAAAACCGTAGTATATATGTTTGAAAAAACGCAAAAAAAGCTTTTGCAAGGACAATGCCAAAAAAACATGTTTTTTTACCTTCTGCACCTAAATCAGTATATTTTATCATTTTAGTAAGTGTTTGGTTTACATCTGTAATGTTAAGATGTTTAAAAGGCGTTTTAAGAGTAATAATATTATTATAGCCATGTACTTGTACTTTTTCATGAACAAGAGCAGTGTCAAAAAGGTTCTTTTTTCTATTGTAAAGTCTAACTATATGATCCTTACTGACTGTTTTCTCACCTAAAAAATAGTTATCACGAATCAGTGTAAAAAGATTATTTGTATTTTCTAAATCTTGAGAGCGTATCTCTTCAATCAGTTTTTCATTTAAGATCTCGTCGCTGTCTAAAGAGAGTATCCAGTCGTTATATGCATGTGCTGCCGCCGCATTTTTAGTTGGACCAAAGCCAAGAAACTCACCATGATATATCTTAACATTTTCATATTTTTTTGCAATATCTTCAGTAGCATCTGTTGAGTTATTTAAGTATAGCACTACCTCTCTAAAGTCACCCAAACTATCTAAAGATTCTGCAATTGTCTCCTCAGCATTTTTTGCCATTATTACTACAGAGATATTCTCAATCAACAACTTCAATACCTTTTAAACGCTTTTTGAAATTCTTTCTATCTTTATGTCTTTGAGAATAATAAACAGCTGTTTTAAAACAACTCTTCGAGTCCTCACCAATCAACTTCGAATACTCATCTATAATTATTTTCAAGTCACTGTCTTTGACCCAAAGTTGAGAAAAGTTTTTCAACCTTTGATCACTGTTTAGAGTTTTAAATTCCATTCTGTTAATATCTACAATCTTAAACTCATAACCATCTTCACTCTTTTTAATAAGAATGTTTCCGGGTGAATAGTCTTTGTGTAAAATATCTTCTTCATGAAGCAGGTAAGTAAATTGTGCAAACTCTCTGAAAATATTTTCTCTATCTTTAAAGTCAGCATCCAAAATAACTTCTCTTATAGTAAAATCATACTCAAATTGCTCGCTGATGAAGTAACTGTCACTAAGAAGTCCAAACTTTTTAAACTCAATATAACCTATAGCACTAGGCACAAATTTAGAAATTTTCAAACTATTTTCATAAGACTTCTTTGCTTTTGTACCTCTAAAAAATGTATAAACAATCTTATTTATAAAATTAGGTACTTTAAAGGCTTTTACAACAAGTTTACAATCCCTATAATCTAAAATTCTGATCTCATTTCTTGCTTTATGAATAGACTTCTCGGACTCTTTAAAGTATTCCCTTATATTCGTTAACAGCTTTATATACTCTGGCTTAACAGACTTAATTACCATAATCTACCTATTCATACTTATTTTGATGTATTTTATCTTAATAATGATACAATTCGCCTTATGAAAGAACCATATATATGGGATAATTATTCCGACCAGCCATATCCGTTAAAAGACAAAGTCTATAAAAAAGAGATGCGAAAAAGAGAAACCTTCTCCCTTATAAAGACATTCCTTGTATCCCTGTTTATCATTCCTTTCTCGATTATAATGCTACCATTTGTAAAGAGAAAACAAATAGACTCACAAGGTTTCTTCTGCCTGGGAGTAGACTATCAAAGAGAACCGGAGTTAACACGTACATCCATCGAAGACTTGGGTGTGTCAAGAATTCTAACAAGACTAAAGCTTTGGGAGATGGATACATTAAATGACTTAAAAAAATTTCTTAGTAAGTGTGAAAATCAGAAAGTAACACTTAAAATTCTACAAGATAGAGAAAATGTAGAAGACTTGGCACTCTTTCACAACAATCTTAACACCATCTTTGAAACACTGGCACCTTATGTAGATATCTTTGAAATCGGTTCTACTATGAATCGAGCAAAGTGGGGATTTTTCAGTGTTGATGAATACAATAAATTTTATAAAGTTGCTTATGATTTAAAAATAAGTAAATATCCAGATATAAAACTCATAGGAAGTGCTGTTATAGATTTTGAGTACCACTATACAGCGCATACACTCTTTAACAATTTTGAGTATAAATATGATGGTATAAGTGCTCTTTTGTATGTTGACAGAAGAGGTGCCCCCGAGAATACACAACTAGGATTTACGCTCTCAGATAAAATTGCTCTACTGAGTACTATGACCTGGTTAAGCCGAAAAGTTAAACAAGAACTACACATTACAGAGACAAACTGGCCTATATCTAACACTGCTCCATATGCACC
>JANTGV010000216.1 GCA_024762745.1 Sulfurimonas sp.
AGAGGTGGACTTTCTGCTAATGGTGAGTTTAAAAAAGCAAAGGACTTGGATTTAACTGTTCACTCAAATATAGCTGGTGGAAAGTTGGATGCGAAACTACATAATGATGATTTTCATGCAGATTTAAAATCGATTCAAACTTTAGATGCACTCCATATATTAATGTATCCAGAGATTTTTAAGGCAACACTTACTGGTAGTGTAGATTATAATCTTGCAAGAGAGAAAGGGGTAGCTAAAGCAGATTTACTTAATGGGCAGTTTACTAGAAACCAGATGTTAGACCTAGTCAAAACATATGGAAATAGGGACCTTTACAAAGAGAGATTTCAAGGCAACCTAAATGCAGATATTAAGAAAGAAAACATAGTTGCATCACTCAATTTAAAATCAAATAAATCTTCGATTAAAACAAAAAATACGAAGTTGAATTCTAAAACGCAAAAGATTAACTCTAAAGTTGATATTAATGCTAACGGCAATCCTTTCTCGATTACTCTTCAAGGAAAAGCGACATCTCCTAAGGTTTCTATAGATGCTGAGAAGCTAATCAAAAAAGAGGCAGAAAAAGCTGTGAAGAAAGAGTTAAATAAACTTTTAAAAGGCTTATTTTAGGTCTGCATCTGCTAAGGTTAAACAAAACAGCACCTCTTTATTATTTTTATGCATCGTCTGTATTGCCTGAGTGAGAGTTGAACCAGTAGTTATGATGTCATCAACTAATATAGTCTCTTTGCCATGAAATTTTTTAAGCGTAAAGTCTCTTGGATTTAAGAGTCGGAACTCTCGACTCTTTCCAGAGTATGAGATACGATTTTTAGCTCTTAATGTATTGTAGAGAGGTTCTATAGAGCTGCTTTTGAGCTCTTTGTTAAGTATCGCTGTATGAGAATAACCGCTCTCTATATTATCATCAATAGCTATAGAACTAATTTTACTAGGAAAGCTAAACTCTTCTGCAAATTTCCCAAGACTATTTTTAGCTAGTATAGAATAAATATAATAGCCTAAGTCTGTATGTTTGGTATGCAGTAATTTTTTAATATCTGAGTACTTATAAAATGAGATCACTTCAATGTTGTTGTAGATTTTACGTTTATAAAGAGACGGGGATAAAAAAAGCTCTTGACAAGAAGAACAGATATGTGTGAGCGAAAAGTTCTCACACATTAGACATTTCATCTAAATACCTGTTAGTCCATTTTGAGAACTGACATAAACGCTTCTTGTGGAAGTTGTACCTTACCAATAGACTTCATACGTTTTTTACCGGCTTTCTGTTTTTCGAGTAGTTTTCTTTTACGAGTTATATCACCACCGTAACATTTTGCAGTAACGTTTTTCCCCATAGATTTTACAGTTTCACGTGCAATAATTTGTGAACCTAGTGAAGCCTGAACAGCAACTTCAAAAAGTTGACGAGGAATAAGCTCTTTCATATTTTTAACAAGCACACGACCACGAGGAAGGGCTTGATTACGAGGAACAATAACACTCAATGCATCAACAGCTTCACCTGCAACTTTAATATCAAGCTTTACAAGGTCACCTACTTTAAAGTCGATTGGATCATAATCAAATGAAGCATAACCTTTAGAGATAGACTTAAGTGTGTCATAAAAGTCCATAACTATTTCATTCATAGGAATTTCATACTCAAGCATAACTCTCTCTTCATTGAGGTAAGTCATCTTTGTTTGGTTACCGCGTTTAGATACTAAAAGAGTGATGATATTTCCAAGATACTCAGCAGGTGTAATAACAGTTGCTCTTACATATGGCTCTTCGATTCTATCTATTTTTTGAACAGGCGGAAGTTCAAAAGGATTTTGTACTTCTACCAAGTCACCATTTGTTAGATATACGTTGTAAATTACTGATGGAGCAGTTGCGATTAAATCAACGCCATATTCACGTTCAAGTCTCTCTTTGATGACTTCCATATGAAGCATACCAAGAAAACCTACACGAAAGCCGAAACCAAGTGCTACAGATGTTTCAGGCTCATAAGAGAGAGAAGAGTCATTTAGTTTGAGTTTGTCAAGTGCATCACGCAGGTCTTCAAACTTATCTGTATCTATTGGGTAAAGTCCAGCAAATACAAACGGTTTTGCTGGTTCATAATCTCCAACAGGTTCACTTGCAGGATTCTTAGCATCAGTAATAGTATCACCAACATTAACAACACTTACCTCTTTAAGACCAAGAACAACAACACCAATTTCACCGGATTTTATTGCAGGTGTTTTGATTTTTTTCATAGGGTGCGGATACATTAAGTCTAAAACTTGATGCTCTTCGCCACTACTCATAAGTTTAATGTTCTGACCTTTTTTAATTTCACCGTCAAAAACGCGTACAAGTGCAAGTGCTCCAAGGTATGTATCAAACCATGAATCATAAATAATAGCTTTGGTAGTAGCTTCTGGATCACCTACAGGAGCAGGTATTCTCTCAACAATAGCATCTATAAGCTCACGGATTCCTATGCCAGATTTTGCAGATACTAAACAAGCATCAGTCGCATCAATACCGATAGCTTCTTCTATCTCTTCAGCCACCCGTTCAGGCTCAGCTGCGGGAAGATCTATTTTATTTATTACAGGGATAAGTTCAAGGTCATTATCAAGTGCTAGATAAACATTTGCGATAGTTTGTGCCTCAACACCTTGTGCTGCATCAACAATAAGAAGAGCACCATCAGAAGATGCAAGGGATTTACTTACTTCGTAAGAGAAATCAACATGACCCGGTGTATCTATGAGGTTCAGTATATAGTGTTCACCATCTTTGATGTAGTCCAGTCGAACAGACTGTGCTTTAATAGTGATACCGCGCTCTTGCTCAATATCCATAGTGTCCATCATCTGAGTTGACATTTCACGTTCAGTGACTGAACCACACTCTTGAATAATACGATCAGCTAAAGTACTTTTACCATGATCAATATGTGCGATAATTGAAAAGTTTCTAATATTTTTCAAAAAGTCTTCCTAGTATATATTTATATAGAGCGAATTATATACAAATTGTTCTAATAGAGTTGTTAATTTATCTATAAATACTATAATTAAATTATGAATATTTATCAAAACATTGTTACACTGAAACCCTGTTCAAGAGGTTTTCATCTTATTACAGAGCTCATAAATGAGCAAATAGAGAAATATGAGGTCTCTATGGGTACAATCAACCTACTCTTGCAACATACTAGTGCGTCTTTGAGTATCAATGAAAATGTAGATCCAAGCGTT
>JANTGV010000217.1 GCA_024762745.1 Sulfurimonas sp.
CAAACCTATTTTATGGAGATATAATGTTTATTGAAAAGCAAGATATACAAGAAGTGCCAAACGCTACTATGAATATGTTACGTGAAGAGGAACTTGAACTTGTTAACGCTCTGCACGATGCACTTAAAGCAAAAGACATAGAAACAACCGATGAAGTTTTCACAAAATTTTTAGCTGAAATAGAAACAAACTTTCAAACAGAAGAGAGCATGATGGAGCAAGCTGGTTATAGCGATGCACAGATGCATACAAATGACCATAATGCTATTAGAAAAAAACTCGAAAAATTTAAAAAACGCTGGGATGTACTTAAGGGGCCTACTGAGCTTTTAGGGTTTTTAGAAAAAGATTTTAAAAAGTGGTATATTCAACATATCGCCAAGTGGGATACGCAAGCTGCACCACAACTTGTGTAGAATTACAGGTTTTTAACTAAGAGGCTTTAGCTCTCTTAGGTTTTTTAAGCTAGAATCTTATCTAGTTCCTCTTCATATATGATCTCTTTTTCAAGAAGTAGTTGTGAGAGTTTTTCAATCATTTTCCACTCTTTCTCAACCAGCCCATCTATTCTATCTTGAGCCTCCTGCATCCATCGCTCTAATGCAGTGTCTATTTTTTCATGATAGTGTTTTGTATCTCTGTTATGATTTGAGTTTCCTTGAGCATCCATAACCCCGTTTAAGTTGATAGAGCCTACTTCTCTATCCATACCATAGTGAGCTATAGCAGCATAAGCATCACGGGTAGCTTGCTGTAAGTCATTTGATGCTCCTGTATCTATCCCTGCAATATCACCAAACTTTTTGATCTGTGCTGAACGTCCAGCTAAAGAGATTGTTATTTTATCTCTAAAGTCTTTGACTGTCATATTCTCTTGAACATCACTATAATTTTGGGAGATAAAATGCTCATTGTTCTCTCTTGGTGTTATACTTACATGCTCAATACTTACATGCGGCATAAGCTTTTTAGAGATAACAGCGCGACCTGCTTCATAAAACGCAGTCTCTGCAAACATCTGTTCTAATGATAGATAAGATTGTCTCTCACCATACTTAATACAGTTTATTTGCTGAATAAGAATCTCTTGAGTGATCGCTTCTAATCCATGGCGTAGACAGTGATATGATGACTCTTTTCCAAGCATTTCAAGTTGAGCACCTGTGAAACCTGCTGTATACATAAGCAGTTGTTTTATATCAAATTTACCTTTAGTAGGTTTTTCTTTAATTATTTTGTCTAAGAAGTATTGACGAGCATCTTGATCAAGTGTGTTGATCTCTATATGAATTTCAACTCTTCCTGGTCTGATTATAGCTGGGTCAATATTTTCTTTATAGTTTGTTGCAGCTATTACAAAAATATCTTCACCCTTTCTCCCTTCAAAACCATCCATCTCTGAAAGAAGTTTGTTAATAGGCACCTCTCTACCATTTTCTCCATCACGCTTTCCAATAGTATCTATCTCATCTATAAAAATAATAGCAGGCGCATATGCTTTGGCTCTTGTAAAGATGAGTTTTGTCTTCTCAGGCTGTAGAAGTTCAAGCCCAGTTGTAGAGATAAATGGGAGTTCGGCCTCTTTCGCAAAGGCTTTAGCTAGCATAGTCTTACCTGTACCTGGAGGGCCATAAAGAAGCATTCCTTTTGGTGGGTCTATTTTAAAACTATCCAAACGCTTTGGTTCTTTAAAGAAGTTTATTACTTCGTGGAGTCTCTGTTTTGCCATATGGTGCCCAGCAATATCATCAAAAGATACATCTGGTATGTCAAATACAAGACCATCTTCACTAAAATCTTTAATACGTACAACTTGTGAAAATTTACAAGAGTTTATTTTATAGGTGATAACACCGTTTTTATCTGAAATAGTATCGTTTATCTCTAGAGTGGTGTTTTTTCTAAAAAGTTCTCTTACAAGGGTTTCGCTTTCAACAAGTGGATGAACTCTCTCTTTTATGAATGCTACAACCTCTTTTGATACAGAAATTTTTATCTGCTTGAAACTCATTATTGGTTTATCTGTATCTTGTATATACTCAGTAATTTTGTTAAAAAAGACTGTACTAACCTTCTCTTTTAAACGCCTTGCATCAAGCTCTGGAGCAAAATTCAACATTTGAACTGTTAAAAAGTTATCAAAGTTTTTAGCCACTACAAATTCAATCTTATACTGCTCGTAAAACTCTTCTGTAAAGTTTAAAAATATTCTTTTCGATATTTTCTCAAAAGCACTATATTCTAGCTTATTAAAGAGGACAATATTTGCTTTTGAGAATCTAGATACAAGTTCTGGAACGATAGCCTCTTGGATACCACCGCTTCTACTCTCGCGTTTCTTCTCTCTTTTAATAGCTTCAAGAATCATTGATTCAGCTTGAATATAATCTTTTTTTACTAAATCTTTAAATCTATAATCAAGATAGAGTTCCTTACCAACACTTGTGGTAATAATAAAAATCGCTTCAGTAAAATCAACCATATAGTTTGCGTTTTCATCATTGTAGATGATATCAGGGTCTTCATTACACGGGTCATCAGTAATCTTATCCCAACCACATGCATCGCGCATCTTTCCACCCTCAAAAATGGAGAAAAGGTTGTTTTGAATTACATTATCACACTTCTCAAACGAATCTAGTACTATAACAGCCTTAGGGTTTCTGTGCACAAAGCCTGTCAGCTGTCCAACACCGTAACCTTTCCAACCGGCTGGATACCCATAAAGTTCTCCCCCGTTTTGCTGATGGTACTGAGTCATATCAAATGTCATGAGTTTATACTTTGGTATATGTTTTGCCATGAGTTCAGCAAGGTACGTTTTTCCCGTAGCTGGAGAACCTAAGAAGAGGTATGTTGATTTAGGCCCTTTCTCATCTTTGACAGAGGTCTTCATACTGTTTGCAACAATATTAATTGCCTGATCTTGTCCAAAGAGATCTTTAGAGAGTTCCTTTTTAAACTGCTTTACAAATTCAATATTATCTTGGGCTTCTTTTAAGGCTTCTTCATCCCATTCACCTGCATCTTGTTTTTTGTGTCTTTCAATATTTGCTTTGACAAGTTTTTCTGTTTCTGTCATTTTTTTTACTCTTTAATTTTCTTTTTTTATTAATAATCTATTTATTTCGTATAATACTCGATTCTTGTTGAGTCTAAGCATAAAACACAGAGGGAGTGTTTTGCCTTTAAATGCTTTTAAATGTAGCCACTCTAGTCTAAATAATTTATATCGTTTAAAAGGTGTGAG
>JANTGV010000218.1 GCA_024762745.1 Sulfurimonas sp.
TCATTAGAGCATTTCCATAGCCCATAGCACCTGCTCTTAAGAGTCTTTTAGCAGTTGGAAGTTCGGGTGTTCTGTGAAGAACTAGAACTCTATTTGAGTTACTTGTAAGTGTTTTTAAAATAGATTCACAATCACTCAAACAGGCTGAGTAGTTAATAATTACAAGTGAAGAAGTCAGCTCTAGTAAATCATCTAAATCGTCTATGATTTGAGGAGTCTCCTCCAGTGATTTTTCCCAATGAGAAAGTAGATTTATATCATCACTATGTAACACAACTTTCATATTATCTCTCTGTAAATGTATACTGTTTGGTTTTTAATATAGGTTTTAAAATATAATCTAAAACACTCTTTTGACCGGTAATAATGTCAACACTAACTGTCATACCGGGTATAATCTTGAGTGGTTTATTCTCATCCCCTAAGTAGTTTTTATACGTTTTAATTCTAACTGTATAAAATACATTATCTTTTTCATCTTTAATTGTATCGGCACTTATGAGTACAACTTCACCATCAAGTCCACCATATATAGCAAAATCATACGCTGAAAATTTGACAATCGCCTTCTGCCCAAAATATATAAATGCAATATCTGATGGTTTTATTTTAACTTCAACCAAAAGTGTCTGATCACTTGGAACAATCTCCATAATATCTTGACCTGGCTTGATAACACCACCGACAGTATGCACAAATAATTTTTGAACAATTCCGTTCATAGGAGAACGAACCACTGTACGGCTAACCTGATCTTCTAAAGCAGTAGAACTTGCTCGTAAAGATCTAAGTTCAGCAGTAGCCTCATTCATTTTTACTTTCGCTTCACTTTGAAAAACCAGAGTTGCCTCTTTTATAGTACTTCTCACCTCTTTAATAGCAGACTTCAAGCGAGGTATAGACTTTTTGGTTGCATCATATTTTGAAATAATCTCATTTGCCTCACGCTGCAGTTTTAAAAAGTCAATCTTCGAACGGACACCTTTAGCAACCATTGGCTGAGTCATTCTCACCTCTTTAGCTATATAATCAGAAGATGCTTTTAGGTATTCTAGTTGATTATTTGCTTCTGAGAGCTCCTGCTTTTTCTGGTTTAATCTTGCTTTTAAAGCATTAAGCTTAGAGTCAAGCTGCTGTTTATTAATACGAAACAGGCTCTCTTCATTCTCAACAAACTCAGGAATTTTCTTCTTTAGTTCCTCTGAAACTTGAAACTTTTTCCCGCTGGACTCTGCGCTAAGTCTCAGTATTTTTGCTTCAATTGCATCTGCTTTGATCGCGTTTGAGCTAAAAGATGACTGAGACTGTTGATTATCTATTTTAAGTAGAATTTGTCCTTTCTTCACCTCTTCACCCTCTGAGACAAGAATCTCCTCAACTATACCACCTTCGAGATTTTGTATCATCTGATTCTCACCACTAGGTATAATCTCTCCATCACCTCTTGCTATCTCATCTATCAGAGCAAAATTAGCCCAAGTTAGAAATAATAATATAGCAGCAACCCAAAAATAGAGTACAAACCTTAGACGTGTTGGCGCAACTTCGAGTACAGCTGCGCTCAATGAGTGCATAAACTCATAATCACGTTTCGAGAGGTTTTTATGTTCATTATTTGACATTTGAACCACCTCCCAACTGTTTTGTCACTTCCTCTTTAGAACCATCTAAGAGTACTTTTGACTGATGCATAACCAGCACTCTATCTGTCATATCTAAAAGAGAGAGTTTTTGAGTAATAATCATTACAGTCTGCTCTCTGAGCTCTCTTTTCAAGTTCGCAAGAAGTTTCGCTTCGGTTGTTTGGTCCATTGAATTACTTGGCTCATCCATAATCATAATAGAGCTCTCTTTCATTAAAGCTCTCGCAACACCAACACTTTGTCTCTGTCCACCTGAAAGACCTGCCCCTCTCTCACCAATAGGCATATCAAAACCTAAAGGGTGCGTTTGTACAAACTCCTCTACTCCACTCACCTGTGAAGCATAAATAATATCACCAACATCAGGATGCTGCTCAGACGAAACTATGTTCTCTTTAATAGTTCCCTTAAATAAATTGACATCTTGAGGAACATAAGATACAAATCGACGTAAATCAGCCGGATCTATCTGCGTAATATCAATACCATCTATCATTATTTTTCCGCTACTTGGTTCATAAAGCTTTAAAATGAGTTTTGCAATTGTACTTTTTCCTGAACCTATTCGACCTATAATCGCGACCTTCTCTCCAGGATTAATTGTAAAACTAACATTTGTCAAGGCTGGTACTTCTGTGCCAGGGTAGTTAAAACAGACATCTTTAAACTCTATTTTTCCATGAAACTTAGGACGCTCAACAAATTCTTTTCCGGCCGGTCTCTCTGCCTCTTTAGAGATGATTTCATTAAGGGTCGTGTATGAAGTTCTTGCATCTGAGTAGTTTGAAATCAGTGAAGCTGCCTGACCCATCGGTGCAACTGTTCGGGATGTAAGTATAACGACTGCGATAAGTCCACCCATAGTAAGTTCAAACTCTTGAATAAGATAGACACCAAATACCACTACAAAGACTGTATTTAACTGTATAAACAAGTTTGTAACATTTGGAATAGAAGATGATAAAAGACGAGACTTAAGATTTTTCTCTGCTATTTCACCAGTTGACTCTTCCCACTCCCACTGCATCTTTCCATTCATACGCATAGATTTTACTGTCTCAATATTTTGAAGTGTTTCTATAAGAATTCCATTCTTTTTAGCACTTGCTTCATGGGAAGACTCTATACTCTCCTCTAGAGGTTTTCGGATGATGAGTGCATAGAGTAAGATAAGAAGCATTGTAATCATAGGTACTAAGACCAAAAGACCACCAATATAGTAAATAACAGCTAAAAATATAATTGCAAAAGGGAGGTCAATAATAGCTGTCATCGTGGCAGTTGTGAAAAATGACCTAACCATTTCAAAATCTTTTAAATTATTTGCGAAAGAGCCTACAGAAGGAGGATGTTCCGCCATTTTCAGGTCAAGTACTTTTTCAAATATTATAGATGACATAATAATATCGCTTTTTTTACCTGCCAATTCTAGCAAATAACCTCTGGTAAATTTCAAAAAGAAGTCTAATATATAGACAAAGACAATACCTATTGTAAATACCATCAGTGTCTCTTGTGCATTGTTTGGAATAACTCTATCATACACGTTCATAGTAAAAAGTGGTGTTGCTAACACAAAAATGTTCACAAGAAATGATGCCC
>JANTGV010000219.1 GCA_024762745.1 Sulfurimonas sp.
GATTAAAAGAACAAAGTGTCCCTTAAGTGAAAGCTCTATTTTGCTAAAATCACTTCTATCATATAACTTCAGGGAGCTAGATTAGCATGAACCGTAGAGACTTTTTAGCAACTGCAACGACTACTACAGCAGCTTTGGCACTTACAGGGTGTAACGAGAGTAATCGTCAAGCGATAGACTACTCAAAACATCCGCAAGCAAAAAGCGATGAAACAAAACGCGTAAATATAAACCGTAATAAAAAAACAGTTATCAAACTTGCTACAAGCTGGCCTGCACACTTTCCTATCATGGGAACAGGAGTTGAAAAGTTTGCACAAAGAGTAAAAGATGTAAGTGGTGGCTCTTTGGAGATAAAGCTTTATCCTAAAAATGTTTTAGTTCCTGCTCTAGCTGTATTTGATGCAACAAGCAGTGGGCAAATAGACGCTTTTCACTCCGGTCCATACTACTGGAAAGGGAAGAACTCTGCGTTTTCTCTTTATAGCGGTATTCCTTTTGGTTTTACAGCAGAAGAGATAAACTCTTGGATGCTTTTTGGTGGAGGAATGGAGTTATGGCGCGAGCAGTATGCAAAGTACAATCTCCATCCATTCATGGGAGGAAATACAAATATTCAAATGGGTGGATGGTTTAGAAAACCTATCAATTCTCTTGAAGATATGCAAGGGCTAAAGATGCGTATACCCGGTCTAGGCGGTGAAGTCTTTGCAAAAATGGGTGTTAACCCTATACTTCTTCCTGCTGGAGAGATATATACATCACTTGAACGTGGTGTTATCGATGCTACAGAGTGGGTTGGACCTGCGCTGGATATTAAAATGGGATTTTATAAAGTTGCACCCTACTACTACTCTGGTTGGCATGAACCAGGTTCTATCTTAGAGCTTACCTTTAACAAACACTCTTGGGAAAAACTCGGATTTGAGCAACAGTCTATAATAGAAGTCTGTTCAAGTGAAATGAACTCAAATATGACCTACGAGTTTCACGCTGAAAACATAAAAGCACTTGCAAAACTTCGTGAACTCGATGTTAAAATACACCAGTATCCAAAGGACGTTATAAACGCAGGTAAAGATGCTCTAAAGCTTGTTATCGATCAACTCAGTAATCAAAACAGTGACTTTAAACGTGTCTATGAGTCTATAGAGTCACATCTAAAACTCTCAAAAGAGTGGAGTGATGCAAGCCTACGATACTTCTTAAATGAAAGATAACCCTGCTTGTTTGCTTTTAGAGTGTATTATTCATTTTAAAACCAGAAATATATGAGACTCTATTGAATAAGATACTAACGAAATTTTCACTCCTTCTTCCCACTATACTCTTAGCATCTTTTAGCGGGAGTATTGTAGATAAGACAAATCTACTTCCCATTTATAATGCAACTGTAAATGATTCAAAACATGGGGTTAAAAGTGATGAAAATGGAAGTTTCACAATAGACTCAAATGAGACAGAGTACCATATAAAAGCCTACGGATATAGACCTCTAAGTATCAGTAGTGAGCAGAACAGTTCAGTTTTTGAAGTAGAGCCTATAAAAGTAAAAGCTCTCTATTTGACCTTTTGGGCTGCAAACCATAGCTCTCCAAGATCAAAAGATATACTCAAACTTGTCGAAGAGACAGAGATAAACGCAGTTGTTATTGATATTAAAAATGAGTACGGTTCTACATCTTTCTGGACATCATTTGAACAAGCCAATAGCTATGGAGCATACAAAGATAGAACAAACAGAGATATGCCGAAGTTCATGAAAGAGCTCAAAGATAGAAATATATATACGATAGCTAGAATAGTAACCTTTAAAGATGAACTCCAGGCTGTGAATAATCCTGATTATGCCATAAAAGAGAAAAGTGGAGAAATATGGAGAAATCATGATAATATGGCTTGGGTAGATCCTTTCGACAAGCGTTCGCATGAGTATGCCATTAGAGTGGCTGAAGAGGCTGCCAAGGTTGGCTTTGATGAGATCAACTTTGATTATATTCGTTTTCCTGCAAGAAAAGGCCTAAGATACTCTAAAATAAATACGGAAAAAAATAGAATAAACGCTATTGGTGAGTTCTTAGATTTTGCACAAGATAGACTTAGAAAATATGGCGTTTTTATCTCAGTTGATACCTACGGAAATATATGTTGGACAGAAGATGATAACGGTATAGGTCAAACTGTCACCTCGTTAGCTGCTCATACAGATTACCTCTCTCCAATGCTTTATCCCTCAGGTTTTGCAAAGGGCTCGTTCTATTTTGAACACCCCTCTGAACACCCCCACGCTGTTATCTTTAGAAGTATAAAAAACATTCAGGATAGAATAGATGCAAAACGTGTAAGGCCTTGGTTACAGTACTTTAAAGATTATGCTCATAAACGCAGATACTATAAAAAAGAGGAGATACGAGAACAGATACGTGCATCTGATGATATCAACACAAGCGGGTGGATGATGTGGTCACCATCGAGCAGGTATCATGAAGAGTATTTTAACCCTGCCCTTCAAAAAGATGGAAGTGAAACGCCTCTTAACTCTCTTCGCAACATTTTAGAAGAGGGAATATAACTCTCAACCAATAAATGAAAATCTTTTGAATGGTTCATATGAACTAGATGCGCTAACTCATGCACTATGACGTAGTCTATAAGCTCTTTTCTCACCTTTAAAAGCTCACTGTTAAGTGTAATAGTCTTGGTACTGCTACAACTGCCCCATCTACTCTTCATTTTTCGAAATTTTAATGCACTGAACTTTAGACCCATTAAGTGAGCAAAATGCTCTACTCTTGGTGTTAAATATAGAGATGAATAGTGTTTGTAAAAATCACTATAACACCTTAAGACTGTTGCCTTATCAATATTTCTAGCTCTATGAAGTTTTTTTCTCAAATAACTGGCTTCTTCAATATCAATACTATAGACTTCCCCAAAAAGTAGAACTTCATCTTCTAAGTTTATCTTTTTTGGAGTATTAAGTTCTAGTTTTAACAGCTGTTTTCTTATCCAGTGCTCTTTATCCAAAAGCAAATTATTTATATAGCTACTAGAGACCTTTGGTGTTTTAAGGATGATCTTTAATTCTGGACTAACACTGATATAACTGTTTTTAAGTCTAGGCTTACAAATATGCTCAATGGTGAGTCCTTTAAATAAAATACTATTCGTACTCAATTGGGTCTTTTACTCCTGCTATAGAAAAGCCGTTGAGCCTCAACCTACAACTATCACAAACACCGCA
>JANTGV010000220.1 GCA_024762745.1 Sulfurimonas sp.
TATATTTACGAATAAAATGTATATTTAAGTATTTATTCCGTATAATTTTTCATGCAAATTAATGATCTATTCAATATTCTTCATAACTCTTTAGAGTCTCAAAATAATGGCAAAAAAATATCCCTAAAAGATATGGCCAACACTCTTGGGATATCTATGCGTACATACCAAGATTGGAAACTTGGACGTGCAAAACCACAAGCCGCTGCTGTGGTTATTGAGATGCTAGGTAAATTAGATGATGATGAGATCATAAGAGCTGTGAGAAAAATAAACAGACTAAAGGATTAAATGTATGAGCGCACTTACAAATAAAGAGAGAGAAGCACTGGAAGATGTATTTTTATCTATTCATTCACAGAGTGATAAATACAAAAAAATCAAAGAACTATCATCTTTAATTATGAATCATAACACCACTGTTAACTTCTCAAAGCTCCTAAAACGTGCTAAATATGGACTAAAAGAAACAAAAATATCACATTTTCTAGCATATTTAAGCAAAAAGAAGAAAAATTTAAGCAAATAAACTATAAAGTGTCTCTAGCTGAATTATTTCGTGTACGCAGTACTTTACACGTGTATATTCGGAAATATTTAATCCAAGGGTAAATTTATGAATAAAGCGCAATTCGTTGAATTAGTACAAGCAAGCGGTAATTACAAAACTAAAGTTGAAGCAGAAGCTGCAATTAAAGCATTTACAGAAGCTGTTACTACAGCACTAGTAAAGAAAGAAGATGTTTCTTTAGTTGGTTTTGGTAGTTTTGCTGCTGCATTACAAAAAGGTAAAAGTGGTAAAGTACCAGGTACTAACAAAACTTATACTACTCAAGATAAAATGGTTCCTAAATTTAAAGCTGGTAAAGGTCTTAAAGACCGCGTTGCAGCTGGTAAATAATCATTAAGGTATTGTCACTACAGTGACGGTACCTTCTTGTCCATAAATGAACATATCTTTTTTTACTTCTCTTTTTAAAAAAAAGAGCAAACCACTCACTGTACCAGATTCTATACTTATAAAAAAACTAAAGTCAATAACTGAAACAACAGATTTAGATTTATATAAAGACACAACTATATATCACCACTCTCAATCTTATCTGATTCCTATCATGCTTTTAGATATAAAACGCGGTATATATCTCTTTGAAACTAAAGATTGGTCATACGATGATTTAAAAAACTCTACGATAGAAAAAGCGGAAAACCAGACTACTTCAAAAGACACACTCTCATATCAAAACACACAACAAATCATAGATAAAAAGTTCAATGAATTAACACATCACGATTCTGTACCTATGTTCAATTACCTTTTAATGGAAAATCTAAATGCTGATGAGTATGAGCATTTAGATGATTCATTTAAGGATCTATTACCGAAAGAAAGAGTTATATTCAGTGACTCATCTACTCAGGAGATAATAGAGAAACTTGAATATGTTGAAACTTCACCTCTCCCTTTGACATCTAAAGAGAATCTTATCGGTAACCTATTAATTCAGTACACTATTTTAAATGACGACTCTACTTTAACACTATGTACACCTGAACAGATTGTATTTATAGACTCAGAAATCCAAGGCCTCAAAGTACTAAGTTCACAGAATGATAGAGACAAAAGTACAGTGCTTCTTTTAAAGGCTATTCTAGAAAAACTAAAAAATCCAGATGCTAACTTTGTTATTGTTAAACCAACTCTCTTAGCCTGTGATATATTAAGAAAGAAACTATTAGATATAGTAGAGCATGCGATAATTGAGATTGATTTAACCTCAATCATGATTCTTACTCCTCTTGATTTAGTAAATATGCATCGTAAAAAGCTAAAAAAAGAGCCTCTGCTTGGAAATGTTTCAATAGAGAATGCTTTAATGCAAAAAAACTTCTCTATTGCCAATTTAATACTTTGTGATGATTCAGATCTTCTACCAGAGAGTTTTATAGAGTACCTTATTCATATTCAAAAAAACTCAAACTTACTTTTAGTTAATTCTACACTCAAAGAAGCTGAATATAGTTTTATAGATAAAGATCCAGTGCATAAAAATTTAGAAATAAAATTTCATCATGCAAATCCTCATGCAAAAGCACTCCATATTATCTCTAGACTCTTAGAGAGTGTTGATGCTAAAGATATTGTTGTTGTCAGTAACAGCTTAAGTAAAGAAAAATTAAATGATGACTTAGAATTCTTTATTAAAGATAAAGCACTTTTATTAGATAGTTCTGAAAATCTAATTAATCAAAACTTTGACTCCCTGCTTTTGTTGACATATAGAGACACAAACGCTCTTCAAGCAAAACATCTCATTTTGCTTGATCTCTGTTTTACTCCACAAAGTGAAATAGATTATGCACTTAACATGGCTACAAACAGTGTTGATGTGATATATGAGGACAACTGCAGAGAGATTGAAGCATTAAGGATAAAGTATGAAAGTGACTATGAGCGAGATGGAGTGGAAGAAGAAGCTTAGCCCTGAGGCTTTTTATGTCTGTAGACAACATGGAACAGAAGCACCATTTTCTGGAAAATATTATGATAATAAGGAGAGTGGAACTTATAACTGTATCTGTTGTGATGCCCCTCTATTTGAATCTGAAACAAAATTTGACTCTGGAACAGGTTGGCCAAGTTACTATGAAGCTGTAGAAGATGCCATTACAGAGATAAAAGATAGTTCACATGGAATGATTCGTACGGAAGTCGTCTGTTCTAAGTGTGATGCACATCTGGGTCATGTTTTTCCTGATGGGCCAGAGCCAACGGGATTGAGATACTGTATTAATTCTGTCTGCTTAGACTTTAAAGAGGAGCAATAATGAAAAGAGTACTACTTACTATTTTCCTACTACTTTCGATAAACCTGTATGCTAGCGAGAATCCACGTGTTATACTTGAGACAACACAGGGAAATATAGAGTTGGAACTCTATCCAGATATAGCTCCATTAGCAGTTGAAAACTTTACTACTCATGTGAAAAATGGATACTACAACGGTATTGCGTTTCATAGAATTATTCGTAACTTTATGATTCAAGGTGGTGATCCAACTGAGAGTGGTCGTGGTGGTGAAAGTATTTGGAAAAAGCCTTTTAAAGATGAATATAAAAATAAAACTTTTAACAAAGTTGGTATCTTAGCAATGGCAAATGCAGGTCCACATACAAATGGAAGTCAGTTTTTTATAACTACTGCACAAAC
>JANTGV010000221.1 GCA_024762745.1 Sulfurimonas sp.
CTCAACGGTGCAAAGGCTGATGCACTTAACTTTATGATTAAGGATGATATGATAACTATTAATATGAATATGAAACAGGAGGAGAAGAGTGATTATGGATATTTCTATAACTCAAGGTATTTTTCAACCTCCTATAGTATTCCAAAAGATGTTGTACAGGATAAAATAACGCATAAGGTCGAAGGCGATTATTTTACAGTAGAGATGCCAAAAAAATAGTTTTATATATCTTTAAAAAAATATATGTGCTATGATATTTGATATATAACTTGTGTGGAGGTGTCCTATGGCTACAGTAACATCATACGGAGCAGCAGAGACAGTAACAGGTTCTTGCCATTTGGTAAATATTGGTGAATTAAACATTCTTATAGATTGTGGAATGTTTCAGGGGAGTGATAGACTCGTAGAACAAAACTATAGTGATTTTGAGTTTGAACCGGGTGAAATAGACTATCTCATTCTTACTCATGCTCATTTAGATCATGTCGGTAGAGTTCCGAAGCTTTTAAAGGATGGATTTAAAGGCAAGATTATATCCACTCAGGCGACTAAAGATATTACTAATATAATGCTGTTGGATAGTGCAAAGATACTTAAAGAGGAGTACAAGACTGTCAGAAGAAAGGCTCAGAGACGTGGTGATGAGGCAAATATCTTAGAACCTTTATATACTGTAGAACATGTTGAGACTCTCTTTTTAAAGGATTGGAAACTCCTAGAGTACTTAGAGAGGTTTAGACTTTCTGATGAGGTGCAAGTCACACTTAGAAATGCTGGACATATAATGGGTAGTGCTTTTATTATTCTAGACTATAAGGAGAATAACTTAAGTAAACGTGTTGTTTTTTCCGGAGATATAGGAAGCAGACACAGATTAATTATAGACCCTCTCGATGAGATAGAAGAGGCTGACACACTTTTTATCGAGTCAACGTATGGCGATAGAGTACATAGACCTATAGGGGAGAGTATTAAAGAGTTTAAGCAGACAGTTATAACTACATTAAATCGAAATGGAAATGTTATTATTCCCTCATTCGCATTGGAGCGTACACAAGAGATACTGTGGCTGCTACATAAGATGTATGAAGAGGATGAATTACCGAGGTGCAGGGTTTTTCTTGATAGTCCATTGGCAATCAAGGCAACAAGGTTATATAATAAATACCCTATCCAGTTAAGTGATGATGTTGAATATCAAGCTTTACATGAGAATGACCCATTCTCATTTGCATCACTGGAACTGACAACAACAAAAGAAGAATCAAGACTAATTAATAAAGTAAAAGAACGTACGATTATTATAGCTGGAAGTGGAATGTGTCATGGAGGTAGAGTAATGCATCATCTGAAACATCGTCTATGGAACAGTAATAACACTATTATATTTGTCGGTTTTCAAGTTGAGGGTACCTTAGGAAGAAGTATAGTTGATGGTGAAGAGTATGTTGAAATATATGGAGAGGAAATAGTTGTTAAAGCAGAGATAGAGACTATTAATGGTTTTTCAGCTCATGCAGACCAGAGTGATCTTATTGAGTGGATAGGTCATTTTAAAGAGATAAAAAATTTATATCTTATTCATGGTGAGGTGGATAAGATGGAGAGTTTTAGTAAGGCAATTAAAGATAAACTCAACTATGATTCAAATATTATGAGCTATGCAACTACAGTAGATATATAATATTAAATTACTGTTTTAATCCTTATGTGTTTTTGCATAAAGATTAACTAATGGTTTAGCACTTAGGCCATGTAAAAAGATACTTAAAAGTATAGTCAGTGTAACAACAGCATAGATTGTTTCATGCGTTTGTATAGATACTACTTCGTTGATTACAATAAGAATATACAGAATTGAAGCTATACCTCTTGGACCAAACCATCCTATAAACAGGACGGTTGCAAAGTCTAATCTACTCCCTATGAGGCTTATTGCTACAGGTAGCATTCTTAAAAGTGTTAAACTCAGAAGAGAGTAAAGGAAAACTTTAAAATCCCAAAACGCAATAGTTGCGGGAATAAATGTGAAGCCAAACACCATAAAACTTATGAGAATCAAGAGTTCACTTTCACTCTCTGCGAAGTTTTCAACATTTTGTCTAAGTTCTTCGTTAAAGTTTCCTAAAAACATACCGGCAAAAAATGCAGCAATAAACCCGTTACCGCCAAAGTGCTCAGCAACATAGTAAGAGAAGATAGCGATAGCAATAGGAATCAGGTTTTTATAAGATGATTCAACTCTGTCTTTGTGGATTGTATTAGCTGCCACAAGAGCATTTAAATAACCGATGAGAGCACCAATTATAGCTCCAAACCCAACCTGTTGGGCAATATATATAAGCCACTGAGTATCATTAGTACCAGCTTTTTCCACGGTGATAATTGCAACTGCCCCAAGTAGTATTGGAAATACAATCCCATCATTTAAACCGCTCTCAACATTTATGCTTGCACGAATTTTTTGTGGAACTTTCTTATCTGAAACGACAGCTTTACCAAGTGCAGCATCTGTAGGTGCCAAGAGCAGAGCCATAAGTATGAGATAAATAAGGCTCTCTTGAGGGAACATCAACTGTGCTGTCAGGCTTGCAAAAATGATGGTGAGTGGAAGACCTACAAAGAGTAATCTAAATGGAATTCCCCATGCCTTGAGGAGTTTTTTTAATTTTAAACTTGAAGCATCGCTGAAGAGTATAATGATAAGTGCAATTTCAGCAACTAGAGTCACTAAGTGGGCATCTATGTTTACTTTGACTAAAGAGAGTCCAAGGGGGGAGATAAGAAGACCGATTGAAGTAAAGACCATAGGCCCGGAGATGTTAAAACGCAGGAGATACTTTGAAAAGTACCCATAGCTCAGTACTACAACTGTTATGATTATAATTGCCATATTCTCGTGCATATCTTCCCCTGATGAAATACTATAGTTTAGTTACTAGCGCCATGTTCAAAATTGATGATATTTTGCCAGCTGTAAAGACGTAGAAGTATTCTTCTAAGTTCAATCAACATATGAAGGTTATCAGAGAAGACAGTTGCTCCAAATGTACTTCCTTTTGGGATATTATACATAGATATATCATCAATTATCTCCAACTGTATAGGTACTCTTCCTTGAATACTATGATTACTTAGGCTTACCATGTTGTAACTTGGCAACATTTGACCCTCAGCAATCTCGCCAAAAACTTTGACAACTT
>JANTGV010000222.1 GCA_024762745.1 Sulfurimonas sp.
GTATACCTTTAATGAAAACCATTATGTTGTCGGCGGTTTTAGCCACCTTTTTAATGCAATAACTAAAGACATAAAAAACATTCAAAAAAATAGTGAGATTATTTCTATCAAGAAGCAGAATGGACATTTTGAACTTTATACAAAAGAGAAATGTTTCTTAGCAAAAAATGTAATTTTAAATTCAACAGTTTACGACAGTGCAAAACTTTTTGAAGATGCAGACACGAAAAACTATTATAAATCTTATGAAAAGCTCAACAACCATCAAAGCTCTTTTATGCTCTATATGACTATTAAAAGTAAAAAGAAGTTTGAACATCACTATCAGATAATAGAGAATAAGAAATTTCCACACTCACTTTCAAATGCTCTTTTTGTTTCTTTTTCTGATCAAAATGACACCTTACTTGCTCCCGAGGGTTACTACAGTATAACAGCCTCTATTCATACTGATACAAGGTTTTGGAAAGAGGAGGGGAGTTATAAAAAACAAAAAAGAGAGCTTGAAGAACTACTTTTAGATACAATAATGAAAAACTTAAACATAGAAGCAGAAGAGATTATTCAGAGATTTAGTGCAACTCCAAACAGTTTTGCCCGCTATATAAATCGTTCACAGCTTGGAGGAAACGCAATTAGCATGAAAAACTTTTTACCTTTTCTTCCTTCAAATGACACTAAAATAAAAGGGCTTTACAATGTTGGTGATACTGTATATGCAGCTCAAGGATGGCCTGGTGTAATGCTAGGAGTAAAAAACCTACAGAGGCTTTTAAATGTATAATATAGCACTTCATATAAAGATAAGAGACTGGCTCTATATATTACTTATAGGCGTTGTTTTTGGAATGCTGCTATCAGCCCTAGGGTATGGTCTTTTTGGTCTCTCCCTAGTTGATGGCGCAATTTTTGGAACTATTTTAGGGTTTAGTATAACACTCTTTTCTCTTCTGTTTATTTCCAACATGAACAAGAGAATACTTCCAACTATAAAAGAGGTTTACTGGTTACCCTTTTCTATCTTTTTCTCATTTATGGCAGGTTTTCTAGGAACTGTCGTTGGTGTTTATGTCTCAAAAAGTATTCAAATACAGATCATTCCTACTTTTACAAATGAAATCATTCCGGTATCTGTCGCTATAGGAGCTTTAACTTATGTAGTTGGGGCACTTCTTTACCGTTTTGTTAAAATGCGTAATCAGAAAGATGTTATAGATAAAGAGTATGTAGAGAGTCGTCTTCGCTCACTTGAAACGCAACTAAACCCTCACTTTTTATTTAATGCACTTAATTCGATAGCCGAACTCATACATCATAACCCTGATAAAGCAGAGATGGCAGTGCTCAAGGTGTCTTCTTTTTTACGGAATACTATGAATGAGACAGCACTTCTCAACTTAAAAGATGAGATTAACAATGCTCGTGATTATGTGGAACTTGAAAATATTCGCTTCTCAGGTAAGATACAATTGCATTTTGACAAAGAGATACCCAGCTGGAATATACCAAAATTTTCTCTGCAACTACTTGTGGAAAATGCCATTAAACACGGTTTTGTCACTTCGAGCAAGAGTCTAAATATTTGGATATCTTTTGATAGAAACCTCAAAAAAATTATCGTAAAAAATGATGGAAAAAGCATGAAGAATAAGAAGTTCGGTATTGGTTTAAACAATCTTCACCAACGTCTTCAACTCTTATGCAAGGGGAGTTTGGAGATAGATTCTATGCAAGAGGTAACTTTTAATATTATCTTAGGAGAGTGTAGTGAAAATACTAATAGTTGATGATGAAGAGTTAGCAAGAGCAAGGCTGTTACGCATGCTTGGAACTCTAGAGTATGTAAACATCCACGAGGCAAAAAATGCAGAAGAAGCATTAGCAATCTTTAAAAAAGAGAAATTTGATATAGTATTTTTAGATATCAACATGCCTAATGTCAGTGGTTTGGAAGTAGGGTACGAACTTAAATATATTAATCCTAATGTAAGCATTATCTTCCAGACCGCATATGAGGAGCATGCTTTAAAAGCGTTTGATATAGGAGCAGTTGACTATCTTGTTAAGCCCTATAGTATTGAGCAGCTGAAACACTCACTAGAACGTATTCAAAGTTCAAAAACAGAAGATAGAGAGCTTCGTATCTTAAGTAAATATGGGGATAACTATCTTCTTTTAAAACCTGAAGAGATACACTATGTAAAAGCTGATTTATCAGAAGTAATGATTCGAACAGCAAAAGGCTTCTCCTATTATGCACAAAAGATATCTGATCTTTACGAAAGACTAGAGCCATTTGGTTTTGTTCGTATTCATAGATCCTATCTTATAAACATAGATGAAATAAAAGAGATAGAAACAATAGAGCAGAGTAAGCTGCGTTTTTCATTCAGAAACAACTCAGACAATATAGAATCGAGTAAGGATGGGGCAAAAGCCTTTAGAGAAAAATTTGCATAAAGTTTTATAGGAGCGAAGGGCGATTTTAACTCATTAACTCATCAACAGTTGGTTTCTCCGGATAGGTATTAATCACTATATTAGCTGATACCTTAAATGAATGGTTATTGACTGTTAACTCTTCTTGGAAAGATTGATGAATCCTGTCAAATATTATATATGAATTCGCCTCTTCAAGATACTCATTGAAAACAACTACAAAGACACCTGTTGACATATACCCAATAATATCTTCATTACGTATAGAATCAGAGAGAATCAATCCAGACTCTGCAATCACTTCATCATTCAAATTGTCAATTTTCACTATTGCAGTATAAAAAGATTTATCGTGACGTTCGCATCTGCGTATCTGGTCGTCAAGAACAATATTAATATACTCTTTATTTGGAAGTCCTGTCAGCGAATCAAAATAGGCTTTCTTAATTAAATCTGCTTCTGTATAATGAAGACCTTTAAGTTGATTCTTTTGCATTATATACATATAAAGACTAAATACAAGACCTGCAATCAGCAGTATATTAAGTTCTTCACAACCAATCATAATCTATCCTTAGCGAATTATTTTATGCATTATACCAAATAAGTACACAAAAGAGAGATAAATTATTTCAAGAGAATTTACATTATGTTAACCAATTGGTATATACGACATATCGTATATTTATAGCTACTAATTAAAATAGGCCTACTGTTATAAAGATATTATGTTTTTTCCTATATAGTT
>JANTGV010000223.1 GCA_024762745.1 Sulfurimonas sp.
CTATAGACAGGAATGAGCACAGCAAGCAGATAAGGAATAACAAAAGCCATAAAAACTATTCCTAAACTCTCCATATCCTGAACATATGAAAAGCTTACCTCATTGCTAAGGTTTTTGTACCCTAAAAATATATTTTTAAGCAGGGGTGCATCAAAAATAAAGACAAATATATAGGCAAAAATAACACCTAGTATATATGCACTAAACGCAACTATGAAGTTTTCACTTATCTTTAACCAGATTATATTTTTAATTCTCCACCCAAGCATACGCAGTAGTGCTATCTCTTTTGAGTCAACATGCCATATGGTTGAGTACCTTTGGTATAAAACTATTAAAAAAGTGAGTAGAGTTATCAAAAAAAGTGCTAAAAAAACACCGCCTTTATAATTAAATAGATTTCTATAGTATCTCTCAATATCGCTTTTTTGAATGATACGTACATTAAAATGTGAAATGATCAACTTCTCTTTTGCAAGTTGAAGTTCATCTGCGTTTTCCACTTTAAGCACTATATCAGTAACATATCCATCCTCTACACCTAAAATTTTTCTAGCAAGGTTAATATCCATAATAATCATATCACTACTTACAATTCCACTATCTTTATTCAAAGAGTCATAGATATACACCTTCTCTTTCCCTCTATCCGGCGGTCTAAAGATGTAGTAATCAAAATAGTGATATTCATCCAAAAACTTTTTGACCCCTGCTCCAATAATCATATTTTTTCTACTCTGAAATTTCTCAATATCTATAGTGTCTATAAGCTCCTGCAAAGATTCAACTACCTGCGTTTCATATAGGTCAACGCCCACTATCATAAAGTACTTCTCTAAAGTGTCATAATAGTGCATGCCGTATACTCTACCCTGTACGTTTGTAACACCTCTAATCTCTAAAAACTCATCAATCCAGCTAGACGGTGTGTTTAAAACCTTGCCTGCCTTATATCGCTGCAGAGTAAAATCAGCTTGCTTTTCAAGTGTGTTTAAAAGCTCTTGCTGAATTGAAGAAGATACAAAAAGTGTAGAGCTCAACACTGCTACTAAAACTGTAGATATGAAAAATAGACTCAGGTGCTTACCACGATAGGTATAAAGCAGTAAAAAAAGAAAGTTAATCTTATTTAGCATAGACAAAATTCCCATATGTCGACTTATTCATCTTCGGATAGAGCCTGTTACTAAAATCATCATAAACTCTAATTCGTTTTTCTAAAAATGGTGTGGAGTTGACTACCCAGGGTAGAGTAGTTAAGGTCTGTATATTTTTTATAGCCTCTTCCCTTTTTAGAGAAGAAGATGGTGAACTTAGCATAAGTATAAAAGTAGCAATCATCACCGACAGGGTAAATACAAACTTTTTGCTGAGTGGTGTTATTTAAATGCCTTTAAACTTTAAACTCTTGCAGACGAATACTTAACTCATCTGTCATTTTGTGAAGGTGAACACTCGCTTTTGCAACATCATCAATACTTTTGATGTTCTCATTAGAGATACCACTGATATAGTTAATTTTCTCAATTATATTATCAGTCTTTTGAGCATTCTCTCTATAACCGTCTAAAATATTTTCACTCATTCTTGTCGAGTCACTCATAATTTCTGCTGTTTCATTTATCTTATCACCAACCTGAATAGATATTTTCGCCAGCTCTTCAATCTCCTCTGAGTTGCTATTCATTTGGTTTGAGCTATCTACAATAGATTGTACTATTACATTTATAGTTGCGTTTATCTCAGAGAGTGATTTTTGCGTTCTCTCTGCTAGTTTTCTAACCTCGTCAGCAACAACTGCAAAACCACGCCCATGCTCACCTGCACGTGCTGCTTCTATAGCTGCGTTTAAAGCAAGTAAATTTGTCTGGTCAGCTATATCAGCTATAACTGTTAAGACATCTTTAACTTGAGCTGCATCTGATGATAGTTGTGCTAGAGATTGTGCAAGCTCAATTTGAACTTCTGAAGAGTGCTGTACTTTTTCGACTAAAACAAGAATATCCTCTTTTGTGTCCTGTAGGTTTTGTTCAGATTTAATGAGATTCTCTTTACCCTGTTCTGCTTCAACAATAGCAGAGCTTAAATCTTCTCTCATAACATTACTATCAGTAACAACACTGTTTAACTCACCATTTTGGGTGTCTGACCTGTTTCCAACCTCTCCTGCTGAACTCTCTAGCGTTCTCGATATATCTGCGTTTTGAGAAGATGTGCTTATTACTCCTCCTAAAACTGTCTGAACTTTCTCTATAAAATTATTTATATAGTGATTTGCTTCAGCTATCTCATCTTTTGAGTCTGTTCTCAATCTTTTTGTTAAATCACCATCACCCTCTGTCAACTCTTTCGCAGCTAATATCAGACTTTTAATAGGCGATACTATTGAGATATTTGCAAAAAAGAGCAAGAAAACAATCACAGCACCAAGTATCAGCTGTATAGTTAAAGAGAGTTTCTGTAAAGATGATATTTCTGCTTCTAAAAGCGGTGTGTACTCTTTAAGCATATTCTTTAAAAGAGTCTCATTTGTATAGATTGCTTTATTCATATCACCCAAAAGACCTTTTGTTGAGTCAAACCCTTTTTTCTCTATCGCATTTACAACTTGTGAAAAATATTTTTTGTACTCTGCTAAATCCTTTTTAATACCACTAGAGTCTTTAACATTTCCTTCTATATAATAGACAAGTGCATTATAAGATCTTTTAAATTTTTTAAAGAACTTTTTATCATGTGTAATTAAAAAGCTTTTCTCTAGTTTTCTAAGAGTCAAAACCATACTGTAGATATCTTGATCCTGCATTCTTTTTGCAAAAAGTTCAGCCTTTCTCACTGCATCATAAAACTTCTTATTTAAGCCATCTTTTGCAGTATAACCCAACTCTCTTTGAATACCAACAACAGCCTCAAAATATTTTTTATATAAAACAATATTTTTTGAAACTTTATCAATACTTCCAGTCTCTATATCTAAACTCTCTAAAGAGTTTTTAAAATCAACTACCTGTGAATTTAAAACTTTATAATTTTTTTGAAAATCATTTACATAAGAGTCATTCTTATGCTCTAAAAAATCAACACTGTTTTTTGTTAGAGCTTTCATATTTGAATCTATCGTATAAATAAAAGATTTTGTTTCATTTAACTCTTCGCTTTTATTCAACATAAAGCTTACGATGTAAA
>JANTGV010000224.1 GCA_024762745.1 Sulfurimonas sp.
ATAGCGTCAATATGCCCTTGAACAACATGACCTTCAAACCTATCACCCATCATCATAGCAGGCTCTATATGGACTTCGTCTTTGTAGTTCTCCATCGCTAGAAGTTTTTGAGACTCTGGAGAGAGTTCAACAGCAAAACCGTCACCCAAAACTTTGACAACTGTTAAACAGGCACCATTAATGGCTATAGAGTCACCAAGCTCTGCTTTATGTTTCGCTTTTATGGTTAAAGTACTGCCAGATAGGCTTTTAACATTTGCTATCTCTCTAATTAGTCCTGTAAAAATAACAACTCCTTTATTTCTGCCTCGAAGAGGCTAGCTTTTACAAAAATCATTTAGTGATTTTTTGCATTGGCTTTTAAGCCTTAAGTGCCTCAGCGGCTAGCGAAGTCAAGCGGGACTTTTTCCGATTGACGTGTAAAATTTAGAATACAATTTTACCATCTTCTTGAAGGCCTTTGATTATCTCTTTTGCCTTCGGGTGCCCAGCATACGCAGCTTTTCTACATAAGTCTAGTGCTTTATCATGATCTTGTTCACAACCAACACCTTGATCATAAAGCATACCTAGATTATAGAGTCCCTGTGGTAATCCACCCTCAGCAGCACGAGAAAAACAGATAAAAGTTCTCGCATCATCCTGAGCTACTCCATGCCCCTCTTTATAAAGAGCACCTAAGTTGTTAAAAGACTCTAAGTGACCGCGTTTTGCTCCCTCTTCATACCAAAACGCAGCCTCTGAATAGTTTTGCATACAGCCAAGACCACGCTCTAACATAAGTGCAACCTCATACATAGCTGGTGCAACTTCACGAGTTGCTGCTTCCATATGAAGCTCATGTGCTTTAAACTGATTATGCTCTACACCGCACAGACCATTCATATATAAAATAGCAAGGTTAAAGAGTGCATAAGGCTGTTTAGCTTCTGCCGCTTTTTCGTAGAGTTCTACAGCTTTGGCTTCATCTTTTTCACACCCTTGACCATTTTGGTACATAAAAGCAAGAGAGGTCTGTGCATCTGCATTTCCTTCCTCAGCTAAAGTAGTGTACAGTTTTATTGCGTTTGTAAAATCCTGTGCATTATATACCGCATGTGCTTGTTCAATTGTCATTTAGTTCCTCGTAACACTTCTATGTAATATTCAAATAAATCTTCTTACTTCTTAAAAAGCTTAATTAATTTAGTTTATATTATGCAAATAATACTGAAAAATGCTAAAATTCGCCTAAATTATTTTGGATAAGTATATGAATTATGATGTAATAGTGGTAGGTGGCGGTCATGCAGGTGTAGAAGCCAGCTTAGCATCTGCGCGAATGGGTAATAAAACTTTAATGGTCTCAATGCTTGCAGAGAATGTAGGTGCTACCTCTTGTAACCCTGCTGTTGGTGGTTTAGCAAAGGGACATTTGGTCCGTGAGCTTGACGCACTTGGTGGAGAGATGGGTCTAATTACTGATGAAGCAGGTATTCAGTTTCGTATATTAAATCAGACAAAAGGGCCGGCAGTTCGCGGAAGTAGAGCACAGATAGATATGGACAGATACCGTGTTATTGCCAGAAATGTCATTTTAGATACTCCAAATTTAGATTTAGTTCAAGAGACTGTTGAGTCGTTGATTATTGAGGAAAACACAGTAAAAGGTGTAAAAACTGATCTTCTTAATCAATACAGTGCGAAAAAAGTTATCATCACTTCCGGAACATTTTTAAATGGAATCATTCATGTGGGCGAAGTACAGAAAAAAGGTGGTCGTTATGGTGAAGAGAGAAGTGAAGGACTGAGTGCCTCACTTAAAAATGATGCTCACTTAAATCTTTCTCGTCTTAAAACAGGTACCTGTGCGAGAATAGACAGTTCAACTATTGATTTTTCGGTTATGGAAGAGCAAGGAGGGGATGAACTGCCAAACCCTTTTAGTTTTCGTACGAACAGAGCTGCGTTTAGAGAGACAAAAGAGCAGCTGCCATGTTATATCGCCTACACAAATGAGGAGACTCACAACATTATCTCATCAAACTTTTACAGAGCACCGCTTTTTACTGGACAGATTGCCGGAAAAAGTCCAAGATACTGCCCAAGTATTGAAGATAAGGTGAGTAAATTTGCAGATAAAGAGAGACATCATCTCTTTATAGAGCCTCAGACTATGGACAACACTGAGTGTTATGTTAACGGACTGAGCACTTCACTTCCACCCGAAGTTCAAAGAGATATGATTCACTCAGTTAAAGGTATGGAAAACGCAAAAATCGTTCGTTATGGATACGCTATTGAGTATGATTTTGTTGATCCTAGAGAACTGAAACACTCACTTGAGACGAAAAAAATAAGTGGACTCTATTTGGCTGGTCAGATAAATGGAACAACCGGTTATGAAGAGGCAGCTGCTCAAGGAATTATGGCAGGGATAAACGCAAGTTTGAGTATTCAAAACAGAGACCCTTTGATTTTAAGACGTGATGAGGCGTATATTGGTGTTTTGATTGACGACTTGGTCACTAAGGGTACTAACGAACCATATCGTATGTTTACATCTCGTGCTGAGTATAGACTGCTTCTGCGTGAAGAGTCTGCTGATACAAGGCTTGGAGCTTATGGACATGATTTAGGGCTTATATCTGATGAAGAGTATGAGAGAGTAAAACTAAAAGATGAACAAATCAGATATGGTGCACAACTTTTAGAAGATACAAAATTTACTCCAAACAGAGAGTTTAATGCCCTTTTAGCCGAGATGGATGAGCAACCTTTAAAAGATGTATCTACGGCTCAGCAGTTAGTAGCTCGTAAAACTTTCGATGTAGAAAAAATGCTTAGAATTGTTCCAGAATTAGAAAAGTTTGATGACTACATCAGAGAAGAGATTTTAGTAGAGGGGAAATATGCCCGCTATATAGATAAACAGAGTGAAGAGATAGAGAGAATGAAGAAGTATCTCAAAATCGCTATTCCAGAAGGTTTTGATTTTACTAAAGTGAGTGGTCTCTCAAAAGAGGTTCAAGAAAAACTTGCAGATTTTGCTCCACCAACACTTCAGGCAGCTATGAATATAAGTGGAATTACACCTGCTGCTATAGAGATACTTCATATTTACATAAAAATATCTAAAAGAGACAGATAAAAGACTTTTTATCTGTCTAAATATCACGAATTAAGTAGTCGTTTAAACAT
>JANTGV010000225.1 GCA_024762745.1 Sulfurimonas sp.
TCTTCATCAACTATCATGGACAAAGAGACACTTTGAGCTATAACAAAAACAAGTTCCTCTTCTATTGCGTTTTGCTCTTTTTTCAACTTCGACTGATACTCTTTTAAATCAGCCAGTTGGCTAGTATTGTCTTTATATGTGCTCTCTTTTTTTTCAAGCTCTTTTTGAAGTTCTGCAAGAAATTTATTCTGCTTTAAAAGCTCTTTTTTCTGCTTTAAAATAGCCTTGGCATTTTGCGCCATCTTTTTATTTATCTTCGTGTAATTTTTCGAAAATGAATTAATCTTAGAGTTTGTTTTAGAGATTTTTTTATCTACACTATCTTTAGCATGAACAAATGATAGCAGTAGAACCAGAGTAAGAAATAAACGAATCATACCTCTTCTTTATGCCCTAAAACTATTAGTGTTGCTAGCATAATAGATAAAAACATTGCAACACTCAGAAGAATAAGAAAATCATACAGAGGATCAAAAAGAACAATACGAATACCTATATAGTCAAACTGTGTCAAGACCCACGCATTTGATGACATATAGGAAAATAGTACAAATGCCAAGATACTTGCTATAAGTGCATCTACTATCGAAAGTCTAAATAAAACTGCAGAACGTAGCCATGTAGGAGCCCCAAAAAGGCCCATAATACTCATACGTTCATTGTGCTTAAACTGCCATATTCTCATCTCTTTGAAAATAAGCAGTGTTGTAACAACCAGCACAGTTATTCCAAAAACAGTAATCACTGATTTAAAAAGAAGTAAAAGCTTGTAAGTCGTGTCATGACTATGCGAAAAGTTCTCGACCTTTGAAATCAACTTATTGTTTAAAAGATTTTTAGTGAGTTTTTTAATTTCGTCTGGAGTAGGATAGTGGGAGAGTGTTATCTTATAAAACTTCGGAAGTGTCAACTTTAACAACTCAATATTTTTCTTCGTTATCCCAGTATTTAACTTCTCTATTATCGAATCTGGTTCTAACTCTGATATATCTTCTATAATCCTATTATCACTGATAATATCCACAGAGTTTAATCTTTTTTGAGAGACTACTACAACAGAGTAGTTGTTTGCTAGATTTTTTTTATAAGACTCTATGGATCTATCAACAATTACAAATACCTGCAGAGAAAAGAGTATACTCAGAAGTGCTATAACTAATGAAATATGATTTTTAATTGACTTCATGGATACTCCCATACTCAATATGAAAATGTTTATAATCAACATTCATTGTCTCTGGTATATGGTGAGTAACAACAATTACAGTCGTCTTCAATTGTGTATTAGCACCCTCTAACAGGTTCCAAATAAGTTGTGATGAGTAGTCATCAAGGTTACCTGTAGGCTCATCTGCAAGTATTAAAATTGGATTATGAGAGAGTGCTCTAGCCATTGCAACACGCTGTTGCTCCCCACCACTGAGTTCTAGTGGATATTTTCCTGACTGATGCTTTAAACGCACATGTTTAAGTAGAGAATCAACCTGATTTTGACTTACTGTCTTTTCATATCCATTAATTATAAGCGGTAACATTATATTTTTCTCTATTGTCCACTCTTTTACAAGTTTATAATCCTGAAAGACTATACCAATATGCTTTCTTAGAAAGTTAAGTTTAGCTCCCGATACACCTCGAAGCTCAACACCACCAACTACTAAACTCCCTTCTTTGGGTTTTAAAGCTCCATAGAGGGACTTTAAAAGTGTCGACTTACCACTACCACTTGCTCCAGTTATAAATATAAAATCGCCAGAGTTGACAGAAAAACTCACCTTGTTGATAATAGTTTCATTATTTGAGTATGATAAAGAGAGATTCTCTGCAATTATTACTTTATCCATTTATAAGCCTATCTAAAAATTTATGTGCTGCGATATTACTTTTTGATTTAAGTGGAGTAGATGGGTAGTATGAAACTTTAGAGCCATCGATAAGTATATAGGTATGTTCAGGTCTATCAAAACTACCCATTGAGAGACGAACCATTACACCATTTTCTATTTCATAGACTCTCTCAAAGTGAATAAAACCACCATCAAAACGTTCTGTCTTCGTATGAAGTTTTAAAACATCTTTATGAGAACTTGTGAATGGTGAAAAATCAAAATCACCCTCTATGACTAAATCAGCCGACTCCTCTTCATTTATCATAGTAACATCATAAATGTTTTTTTCCATTTTCTTCCATCTATCTTCATACTTTGAACTGATGGCAATATCTCTGTTTTTATTGATATGAAGTATAGTTTTATTAAACGCAATAAAAGTCTCATAAGAGTAAGCATAGTAATTTTCACTGTCTGTACGAAGTTCCAATCTTCCATCAAGCTTTAAAACACGTCTCGCCTCTTCTATAAAAGATGTTGATATTACTCGCCTGTGTGGTTTTTTATCCCAAGGCACTGGAAAGTGTACATATATTTTTCCAACTAAATTTGAAGGTACCAACTCCATAAACAGCCGTGCATCATAATCAAGTACAAGTATATTGTCCAACTCTTGGATACTAACTTGTTTTAAAACCTGTTCTATCGAAGGCCTATGAATCTCTATACCTATAAAAAGTATGTCCGGATTATTCGCTGCTTGATGAAGGAGATGACGACCAGAACCAAATCCGACCTCTATTCTAACTTCTTTATCACTTGGAAAATTTTCTGCAAAAAACTCTATTTTTTTAAGAGCACTCACCTCTTGCAGGTGAATATTTTTTTGATACTCTGGAACATTTGAAGAGAGTACATTGAGTTCTGCAATCTCTGCATACGCTAAAAGTGCACGATGAACACTATATATCGATGCCGGTCTTGTCAGTTTATCTGACTTTAACAGAGACCTCTCATTATCCTCTTTGACTAAGAGAAAAAAGTCTTCATCTTCTACAGTTACAGAAATCAACTTCTCATCATTATGATTTGCATTTGTTGCGAGAAAATTAAAAGCAACCTCATCCTTAACTTGAGGGTACTCTATCTCTTTAAACTCTTCTATATGTAAGTGTGGCATTAAAGCTCGTTTAGATCTAAGTCTTGTACTGGTACGATTGTCTCTTCTGCTTTGACTTCCACCTCTTGAACCGGAGCATCAACTATCTCCTCTTTTACTTCTACTTTTGAAGGCGGAATAACTTCATCTGACTCTTTTGTTTTTATTTTTATCTCAACACTTGGTT
>JANTGV010000226.1 GCA_024762745.1 Sulfurimonas sp.
AATGAGTGCCATGAAAGATGAGGCTTACAGAGAGTTTGTTTGTATAGAAAGTGCCAACGCATTTTTAGATTTTAAAATTTTACAACTAAATGAATCGCATACTCTAAAAAGTATCATTGATTAAAATTAATCTGGTGCGTTTTATATACACTATAAAATGTTGTTTGCCATTTAGAATTAATTTTATAATATAATTCTCTTTTAAAAGTATTTAATTTAGAGAAGGATTTATGATGAAACTTAAAACTATTTATATGTTTATTATTTTAGCACTACTGTTTCAAGCATGTGATAAAAGTGAAAAATTTGTAGATAATAGAAAAGCAGTTATTCCAATAGACACAAATATTGACTTTAACTTGGAACCGGGTATTTTGTATTTCGCAGATCCTAGAATAGAGGAAAATGGATTAAACCGCGTAATACGTCTCAATTATAAATCGATGAATTTTGATGAGCTTGCTGTTGCTGGTGTTAATCCTCATTCCGTTGATAGAGCTGGTAAAACTGATAATTTTTATGTAAGAACACAAAACTCCTATTCCTATGACATTATTAACTTTAATACATCTTCAGTAGAGACAGTTGAGCTTGAAGATATCGACAGGAGTGTAGAGAAACATAAACCTAGAGCAATTGGCGGTTATAATGATAAGTATAAGATTCAGCTATTGTCTGGAAAAGATATGCCTACAGTAGATGTTATTGATACAAAAACAGGTAGAGTTCTTATAACAGTTGGAGATCAGAATAATAGTTATACAGTAGGGACAAATGCTGGTGAAGATGGAACTGGTCACGCTTTTTGGTTAGATACGGAACATTTTGCTGATATAGATAGAGTATCAAATCTTATTAGAATTTATAAGGTGAGTAGTATAAATGGAACATTAAGATTTGGCCATATACAGGACTTTGATACTGTTTATCCAGTTCATGCTGTTGAAAGAATTGAAAATGCAAAAACTTTGTCTGATAGCCTGACTTTTTACGCTATGGTTGATGGTGAAGTGAGTGAAGGTATTGCTCCAAGCGTATTAGAGCTAATATTTAATCCAGTAAGTAAAACATTAATTAGAGGACGAGAGATAGTATTTTCTCAGAGTGTTGAGACAGTGAATACTATCAAGCCTACAACACACCATTCCGGGTTATCTGCAAATCAAGATTATCTGCTTGTCCCTATTTTAGATGGAAAAGTGTATGTGATAAATAGACATACTATGCAGGTTGAGAAGGTTGTTGAGGCTAAACTTGGAGCTGCTCACATTAATGTATCTGAGTCTCAAAATGTTATAGTTGTTACAAATCACTTTGATGAACACATAACCATTTTAAATGGTACAACTTTTGATGTAATAAAGCATATTAAGATATCTGATGAAGTGTTTGATCCAAGTAATAAACATTTAATGCAGCCACATTTTAGCTATATAGGTCCTAATGGAAGATATTACTATACGTTTGACACGCAAGGTGGCACATTTGTGAAGGTAGATTTAAAAACATTAGAGATAGTTGATGAACTAGTAACGGGTGGAGCTCCTGAACAGTCTCACTCTTAATCCCCAATAGCCCATATATCAAAAGGGAGCATCTCTACTTTAGAGAAGGGATGCGAAATAGTTCCCTCTTTATTCATTGTAACAGCTGTAATCTTTTTCACGGAGTGAGTGAAAATAAATGCTTCTAGACTTTCAAGTTTTTTAAAGAGACTTCTCTCATCAGTAAATGGTTTACATAAAATGATTTCGTCTGTGTTTGGTAGATAAAAATCAACTCCATCGTCATAATAGCACTCTACATCTGATTTTAAAAGCTCTAGATAGACCATATTTTCAAAGAGTCGTCCAAAGTTTTTATCTATACTCAGTGCACTTTTAAGTGAAGTGTCACAGAGATATATTTTTTTTGTGGCACGAGCGTGGTTAAATTTCTCAAGAAGGTGTATATAGTTTTTAGACCTCAAAGCTTCAAAAGATTTGTAAAGTTTGTCTTTTGATATCTTGCGACTCTGTTTTAGTCTCTCATATATAGTAAACGCAGATAGCTTTTGTGAGATCATTTTCGCACAAAAACGCAGTATGTCAAACTCCATTTCATCTAGACAGAGTTTAAGAGACTTTTGCAAATATATACTTCTCTCATCACTGTTTATCTTATGCATAGCTGGAAAGCCACCAAGTTGAAAGAAGTGATTTAACGCTGTTGAGTCATATTTATGCTCGTACGCCAAAAACTCTTCATAGTCCAATGGAAAGAGCTGTAGGGTTTTTAGCATATCTATATGATGATAAATTTCTGAAGTAATAATTAATTGCGATACATTAGCAAATTTTATTTCAGTTCTATAGTTGTCCAGTACAAGAACATCAATTCTGTTTTTAGTACAAAATGCGTTTAAAGAGTTATTTAGTGCTGTTGCCTCAATTCTAACATCACTACAATCGATATACAGATAGGAGCTTTTCTTTAGTGAAAGCAGGTAGTTTTTAACAAGCTTCGTTTTTCCGCTTTGGCTAATGCCATTGATTTGATAACTTTTTTCATCAATAAAGAGTTTTCTATGATGGAACTTATCAACATGTAAATCAGTTTTATAAAACTCTTCGAGTAAAATTTCCATTTTTTTCCTAAAATATGTTGTGTAGAATTTTAACATTTCCTTATTAAAAGGAAATAAATTTAAAGATATTTTGGATTTAGCCCCCAAAATACTTGAATATGAGAGTTGATTTGGGTACAATTCGCGACCCTTAAAATACTAGGCAAAATAGTTAGGCAAGACCTAACGAGTTCTTTAGAAGGAAAAACATGGAAAAAATTCGTTTAAAATTGAAAGCATACGATCATCGTGTATTAGATAGATCTGTTGCTTCAATCGTAGAAGCTGTAAAGCGTACAGGTGCCGTTATTCGTGGTCCGATCCCTTTACCAACAAAAATTCGTAAGTACACAGTTTTAAAATCTGTTCACGTTAACAAAAAAGCTCGTGAGCAATTTGAAATTCGTATGCACGCTAGAATGATTGATATCGTTTCTGCAACGCCAGAGACTGTAGATTCATTAATGAAACTTGATCTTGCACCGGAAGTGGACGTTGAAGTTCGCTCTATGGACAAATAGGAGTAATCGTGGAATATATTGTTGAAAAAATCGGTATGAGCCGTACTAT
>JANTGV010000227.1 GCA_024762745.1 Sulfurimonas sp.
TTATGAACGATATGAGGCTCAAAAATAGCACAAAAATAAAAAACAGACTTTTTTTTCAAACTATGGAAGAGGCGTATCTTTTTATTCCAGCTATAAAAAATATACTTACAAAATATGAAATTCATCAGGAGTTTCTCTATCTGGCTATGGCTGAATCAAACTTTTCAACAAAAGCATACTCTAAAAAAAGAGCATCAGGTCTTTGGCAGTTTATGCCGCGAACAGGAAAATATTATAATCTTCACATAGATGAGTATGTTGATGAGAGACGTGACCTTATCAAGTCAACTGAAGCAGCGGCAAAATATCTTTCAGCATTGCATAAAAGGTTTGGAAAGTGGTATTTAGCAGCTATTGCTTATAACTGTGGTGGTGGTAAACTGAGTCGTGCCATTAGAAAAGCCGGTAGTGATGACTTAGAGGTACTTCTTAATTCTAAAAAGAAGTATATTCCAAGAGAGAGCAGGTTCTATATAAGAAAAATCATTGCTCTTGCATTGATTGGTACAGATGAGCAGTTCTTACTATCAAGTGAGTATGGATACTTGCTAAATCGTGCAAATGCATATCCGATTGCAACTGTTAAGTTGGCAAGAGGAGAGTCACTAAGGAGAGTCTCTTCTCTTGTAGATATTCCTTTAAAAGATTTACAGAAGTTAAATAGACACCTCAAATATGATTTTGTACCGCCTTATGCAAAAGAGTATGACGTCTATATCCCATATATCAAGCTCTCTGAGTTTAAGCAGAAGTATTTCAAAGAGCCTATGAGTAAGATATATAAAATTCACGTAGTAAGCAGTGGAGACAACTTATCGTATCTTGGAAAGAAATATGGCGTTTCATATAAAGTTATTAAGGACTTTAATAACTTAAAAAGTAATAGCTTAAGATTGAAGCAAAAGCTAATAGTGCCTATTGACAGCGCTAGCAAAAGTAAGAAAAAAATCAACTCTAGGCACTACTATAGAGTAAAAAAAGGGGACTCGTTAGAGTCGATATCCAAGGCGTTTAAAGTGAGTATACAAAACATAAAATCACAAAATAGCCTAAAAGGGTCACTTATTAAAATTGGAGACAGGTTAAGAATTTATGAGTAAGGTATATATTTTATTATTAGTTTTAATTGTTGCAGTTTTTAGTGGCTGTAGCACGAGAGGGAAAAGAGTTTACCAAAACTATGACAGTTCCAAAGAGACTAAAACATACTCCTCTAACAGCAGTCACCATAGTAGCAGTATGGATAAGAAGACATATGCTCATCCGACTATGAGACCATATGTTATACGAGGTATCAGATACCATCCTACAGTTGTAAGTGTTGGGGATAGGTTTAAGGGTAATGCCAGCTGGTATGGTCCAAAATTTCATGGAAAGTTAACATCTAATGGTGAGAACTATAATATGTGGGCGATGACTGCTGCACATAAGACGCTACCGATGAATACTATAGTAAAAGTTACTAATAAACGCAATGGACTCAGTACAGTAGTGAGAATTAATGACAGGGGCCCTTTTATTGCAACAAGAATTATTGATTTGTCAAAAAAAGCAGCTGATAAAATAGATATGGTAGGGCATGGAACAGCCCCTGTAACTATAGAGATATTAGGCTTTCATACAAAAAATAAAAGAACTATTCCAACAAAGCAAGAGTTAGCTAAAGCTCCGCAGACAAAGGCTATTGGTGATGTTGCATTGCAAATCGCCTCTTTTTCAAGAATCGAGGGTGCTATAAAAACGCAAGAGAAGTATGACAACACAGATGGCTATAAAACAATCATCAAAGATATTGAAAATGAACAGGGCAGGATGTTTAAAGTATGGCTGAAAGGCTTTCACAGTGAACAGGAAGCTAGAGATTATAAAGCTCAAGGTATATTTAAAAATGCATTTATTGTAAGCGAGGGATAAAAGTGATAAGTAAAACAAGAACAACAAAAGAGACAGATATAACAATTTCATTAGATTTAAATGGTAGTGGTAAAAGTGATATAGCAACTGGTGTAGGCTTTTTAGACCATATGCTTGAGAGTTTCTCTAAACACTCTTTAATAGATTTAAAGATCAGCTGTAAAGGTGACACGCACATAGATGATCATCACAGTGTTGAAGATGTAGGTATAGTTTTAGGTTCACTTTTAGCTGAAGCGATATACCCAGTAAAAGGTATGGAGCGTTTTGGAAGTGCTAATATAGTTATGGATGAAGCTTGTGTCTCTTGTGATTTAGATCTTAGTAACCGTCCATTTTTAGTGTATGACTTGAGTGTAACGGGTAAAGTAGGGCAGTTTGATACTGAACTTGTAGAAGAGTTTTTCAGAGCTTTTGTGCTGAACTCTAGAATAAGTACCCACATTATAGAGCTTCGTGGAAAGAATAAGCACCATATAATAGAAGCTGCGTTTAAATCTGTTGCGGTTGCAATACGTAGAGCAACAACAAAAAATGAGAGAGTCGGAATTCCAAGCACGAAAGATGTTTTATGATTAAACTGATTGTTTTAGATGTTGATGGCTGCTTAACTGACGGAAAGATAATCTACTCGTCGAATGGGATTGAGAGTAAGAATTTTAATGTCAAAGATGGGCTGGCGATCAGTACTTGGATTAAAATGGGTCATCAAGTGGCAATTATAACAGGGCGTCAATCTGATATAGTAAAACGCAGAGCTGATGAGCTAGGAATTCAATATCTTTTTCAAGGTATAAAAGACAAAGAGAGAGTCTTAAAAGAGCTGGTTGATTCACTTGGCTTAAACTTTTATGAGGTTGGAGCTATAGGTGATGATTTAAATGATTACCATATGCTGGGTATGGTTGGAAGAAGTTTTACTCCAAATAATGGTGCTAAAGATATACAGGCTATAGTTAAAACCGTTTTAAGTCATAATGGCGGTGATGGTGCTGTACGCGAAATGATAGATATTTTAGTCGAGGAAAATGATCAAAGAGATGAGTTTTTGTCATTTTGGATTTAAAGGAATAAGTCATTAATATTAATATATTTTTCGCTCTTATTTTAACAGCTTTGATTATGATATTTTTTCTATTTGAACCTATGAAACTAAAGCAGCAAAAATTTGGTGATGTTCCTATGTTTGAACTGACATCTTTCACTCTTCATGAGTTGGATACGCTGGGGCTTCAAACTGTAATGACCGGAGATACGGC
>JANTGV010000228.1 GCA_024762745.1 Sulfurimonas sp.
CTTATTATATCAAGTTATCTAAAAAATGCAATAAATTTTTATGTTATAATCGCAATATATTAAGCTAAATGGGCATATTTATAATGAAATCATCAGACGTTAGTCATATATTAAATAATAAAGAACAATTACTCACTCAAACCTACTTTGAATTGCAGAAATATTTTGAAGAAAAGTATGGAGAGGACACTGTAGTGTTCATGGAAATTGGAACTTTTTATGAGGTGTATGAGGTCAATAATGATGATGAGCAGATAGGTAAGGCTAAAGAGATAGCTGAACTCTTAAATATTCAGTTGACTAAAAAAAATAAAAATATTATTGAAAACTCAGATAAAAATCCTCTTCTTGCAGGAGTGCCGGCTGTCTCTTTTGAGAGATACTTAAATCGTCTTATTGCAGAGCAAAAATATACCGTTATAGTTGTAAAGCAAAAGGGCAACCCACCAAAAATTAGTCGATATATCTCGCAAATTGTCTCTCCTGGAACTAACTTTGACCATATTGTCGATAATGATGATAATTACATCGTTTCGGTTTTAGTTGACAAACACAGAGGTGTTTATAGTGTTGGTTACTCTGCAATAGATGTAACTACCGGTAAAACTTTTCTTTATGAGACACATGGAACGAGTGAAGACCCGTCTTATGCACTTGATGAAGTATTTAACCTTTTAAATATCTATAGAACATCAGAGGTTGTAGTTACATTTTTAGATGGAATAGATGATCAGCGTCATGTAATTCAATATTTGGAAGTTGCAGAGCATTACCATTACAGTGTGAATAATCAGAGACCAAAAATTGAGTTTCAAAACAAGCTTTTTGGAGAAGTGTACCAGATACAATCGCTTCTCTCACCCATAGAACATCTGGATTTAGAGAGAAACCCTATGATAACTGAGTCCTTGGCGATTTTAATCCATTTTGTCATAGAACATGATTATCATATAGTCCAAAAACTTTCACTTCCATCTATCATAGACAATCGTCGTTTTATGTATCTTGGGAACAATGCTCTTGAACAGATGGGTGTCATTTCAAAAGATAAAAAAGAGTTTACCCTGCTTCGTATGATGGATAGAAGTGCTACTGCAATAGGAAGAAGACTTCTAAAAGAGCGTCTGTTAAATCCTATAATGGAGAGAGAAGAGTTAGAGCGTAGATATAACCTTATAGAAAGGGTCTCCTCACATACGAGATATCTTGATGAGATGATGAGAGGTGTATATGACTTAGAGAGACTCTCACGTCGTTTAAACCTTGGACGTCTGCACCCATTTGAGATGAACCATGTTTATGAGTCGATGATGAGTGTAAAAGAGTTGATGCTTTATGTAAAAAAACATAAGATTCAAAAGACTCCTTTTCATGAGAGCGAAGTTGATGAGTTTTTAAGAGATATTGACAAAAGTATAGATTTAGATGTCTCTCGTCGGTTTACAAACGCAACTGTTGATGAGAATTTTTTGATGAATGGAGTGGATGAGTCTATAGATACACTTGTAAAAGAAAACTCTGTCATGCTTATAGCTTTTGAAGATATCATTGGAAAAATTGAGTCTATGTTGGAGTTAGTAAACGCAACTAGTTCAAGCCGTCTGGTTACTCTTGGTCTTTTGGAAAAAGAGGGTTACTATATATCTTTAAGTAAAAACAGATTCTCTCTTATAGAGAGTGAGTTTAAAAAAGATGAGAACTTCTCACTCTTTAGTGTGAAAAAACTAACTAACAGTGTTAAAATAACCTCTGCGTTTACAGATGAACTTTCAGATAAAATTATGAAAAACCGTCGAAAAATCGTCTCACTTGTAAAAGAGAAATATATACAGTTACAAGGACTTTTCGAGAGACGATACTCACTCCTTTTTGATAGGGTTATAGCTTATGTATCAGACTTGGATGTGGGTGTGAGTTCTTCTAAAATTGCGCAGATGTATAAGCATTCACGTCCTATGATAGTTGAAGCTAAAAATGATGAAAACTTCATGCAGATTATGCAACTTCGCCATCCACTGATAGAGATACAGGAGAGAAGCGGAATCTACGTTCCAAATGATATAGTTATGGGAAATAGAGAGTATATGGACCTGCCTCACCCTGAGACAGTTATGTTAGAAGTTGGTGTACATGATGGGCACGATATTAATGGTGTACTATTGTATGGAATAAACTCGAGTGGTAAGAGTTCTCTAATGAAAAGTATAGGAATAGCAACACTAATGGCCCAAAGTGGATTTTTTGTGAGTGCTGCTGTTATGAAATTTTCTCTTTTTGATTCTCTTTTTACTCGAATTGTTTCAAAAGATAACTTGGCAAAAGGTCTTTCTACTTTTGCCGTTGAGATGTTAGAGCTTAAAAATATATTTAATCGTGCAAGTGCTCGTTCTTTAGTTTTAGGAGATGAGATAAGTCACGGTACAGAGACTCTCTCAGGTGTCGCCATTGTTGCGAGTGCTATCCAGAAGCTTGCAAAGACTAGATGTCTTTTCTTGTTTGCAACGCACCTTCATCAACTCTCAACTATGAGAGAGATTACTGATTTGGATAATGTTGTTGATTTACACCTTAGTGTTGAGTATGATGAGGAGAAAGATGCTCTTGTTTTTAACCGCGTTTTACAATCTGGAAGCGGTAGTAGTATTTACGGTTTAGAGTTTGCAAAGTCACTTCATATGGATAGCGAGTTCTTGGAAGTAGCAAATACTATAAGAAAAAGACTTGCAAATGATTTTGATGAGTTAGAGCTGTTAGTAAAGAAGAAAAAAAGTAAGTATAACAAAGAGTTGTATGTAACAAAATGTGTAATCTGTGGAGCAGTTGCTGAAGATGTTCACCATATATCGCAACGTTCTTTAGCTGATAAAGCAGGGTTTATAGGGCATTTCCATAAAGATAATAAGCATAATCTTATACCACTCTGTAAAGAGCATCATAATCAGATACATGATGGAAAGTTAAAAGTAGACGGTTTTGTTATGACCTCAAATGGACTTGAGTTGCAGTTTGAAGAGCAGATGAGCAAGCCAAAACAAACGCAGGTTATAGAACCAGAGATAAACGAGCCAAAAGAGGTCGTTCAAACGAAAGAGGATGAGCCTAAAAAGTTTGTTTTAGATGATTGGTGAGTCTAATTACCTATATATTAAATATTTTTTAATATATTTTGTTT
>JANTGV010000229.1 GCA_024762745.1 Sulfurimonas sp.
GCCTTTAACAAGGCAGATTCCCAATTTGCGATTGACATTGATAAGTAAATTGGGGGATTTCTTATGAAGTACGCAATTATACTCAAAAAGTGCTAAAAACATCTTTAATTAGCTTTTTAGTACTTTTAGACTATAATGCAATACTTTTATATTATACACAAGGACATAATTATTATGGATTTAAAATTCGCAAGAACAGAGATAGATGCTAAACCTAAAAAGGCTGACTTAGCTAAGATTGAAGCTAGAGTTGAGAAAGAAGAGAGCACTATTTTTTATTTTGATAGAGAGAATTCTCATAAAGACCTTCTTGAACTACAAGATCATTTTGAAGGAAAAGGGAAGAGTTTTTACATGAGTGAAGTAAAATTCGGTCTTTCTGACAATGACTATATGTACCAAGTTCATATTGTAAACTAGAGAGAGTTTGATGAGTAATAAGCTGTTTATTGAGACATTGGGTTGTGCGATGAATTCTCGAGATTCAGAGCATATGATTGCTGAACTCAAAGAGAAAGAGGGATATGAGACTACAGATACCCTTGAAGAAGCTGACCTGATTTTGATAAACACTTGTTCTGTACGAGAAAAACCTGTTCATAAACTTTTTAGTGAACTTGGCGGTTTTAACAGAAAGAAAAAAAAGGGTGCAAAAATAGGTGTGTGTGGCTGTACTGCCTCACACCTCGGTGATGAGATTATTAAACGGGCTCCTTATGTAAACTTTGTACTTGGTGCAAGAAATGTCTCAAAGATAAGTGAAGTCCTTCATAAAGATAAAGCTGTTGAAATAGATATTAACTATGATGAGAGCGAATTTGCATTTAAAGATTTCCGTTCATCTCCATATAAAGGCTTTATCAACATCTCTATAGGCTGTGATAAGTCCTGTACTTTTTGTATTGTTCCAAAAACACGTGGTGATGAAATTTCTATACCTGATGAGCTGATTATAAACGAGGCTAAAAAGCTTGTAAACGCAGGAGCAAAAGAGATTTTTCTTTTAGGTCAAAATGTTAATAATTACGGGCGTCGTTTTTCAGGTGAACATGAAAAAGTAAACTTTACAGAACTTCTTCGTCGTCTAAGTAAAATAGAGAAACTGGAGAGAATCCGTTTCACTTCTCCTCACCCATTTCATATGGACGATGAGTTTATAGAAGAGTTTGCAAGAAATCCAAAAATATGTAAATCTATGCATATGCCAATGCAGAGTGGTTCTACAAAAGTTTTAAAAGATATGAAACGCGGATATACAAAAGAGTGGTTTTTAAACAGGGTTGAGAAGTTGCGTTTGGAGTCTCCGGAAGTTACTATCAGTACAGATATAATAGTTGCGTTTCCAGGAGAGAGCGATGAGGACTTTGCGGATACTATAGATGTGATGAAAAAGGTAAAATTTGATCAGATATTCTCTTTTAAATACTCTCCTCGTCCACATACAGAAGCTGAAACATTTACAAATATAGTAGATGATGAAGTTGGCTCTGAACGTTTGAGTTATCTTCAGTCACTTAATAATGAGATAATAGATGAGAAAAATGCTTCACGTTTGGGAAATGTTTATAGGGTCTATTTTGAAGACCTAACGCGAGACAATCATGTATCGGGTAGAAGTGATAATAATATCGTTATAAAAGTTAAGGGTTCAGAAGAACTTTTAGGTCAGTTTAGAGATGTTAAAATCACTCAGATTGGTAGAACAATCTTAACAGGCGAGATAGTTGCTTAAAAAGTTCTCTCGGGCCTTTGCTCTCATGGTGGTGCCTTTTCTTGGATCACTTTTAATTAGATTTTTATATCTTACAAACAGAAACAAATTTCATGCCCCAGATTCGATTGGAGATGAACCTATTATTATCTCCTGTTGGCATAACGATCTGTTGATGTTCCAGTACTCATACAAACATTATAGAAAAAAACCAAGAGTAAAAGCTTTGATATCAGAACACTTTGATGGTGATATAATCGCTAGTATAATAAGATATTTTTCAATTGGCAGCATTAGGGGTTCAAGTACAAGAGGGGGAGCAAAAGCTCTTATTGCGTGCTTAAAAGAACTCAAAGCTGGTAATGATATTGGTATTACTCCTGATGGACCAAAGGGTCCTAGACACGAGATTGTAGGGGATGGGTTAATAATACTTGCACAAAAAACTAAGACCAAAGTGCTCTTAGTAGAAATTAAACCTAGCAGATATTGGCAACTAAATTCTTGGGACAAATTTGTAATTCCAAAACCTTTTGGTACAATTGATTACTATATAAGTGATTTAATAGATATATGTGATATGGATTTTGAAGAGGCACGACAACTACTCAAAGAGGGGTTACTAAAACATGAACGTTAAGATTGCTATTCCTGCTATTGCTGCAGCACTACTCCTAATTATGGGAGGCTACTTCTTAACTAATCCCTCATACCAAAAATCTATTCAAGCAAAATACTATTATGAGATAGGCGAGTATAAAGAGGCCTATGTACTTGCAAATGAAGCTTTTGCTATGGATGTATATAATCGTATGGCTTCAACTATAATGGCACAGTCTAAAACATCTTTGAAGTATGTTGATTATATTAACACTGCTAAAAACTATATGAACCAGATTAATGAGATAGCAAACCAGAGCTCTATCACTGATGGTGATAAGGCGAAAATTAGAATGATCTGCTCAATTATGATTGATTCATATGTCAAACTCGCTCCAAGTGTCGTGACAGATGAGAGTTTAGTTGAAGATGCTGCCTCTTATTATAAAAATTTCGAGCAATTACTTGAAAAAGTTAATAGATAAAAAAAGGGTAGCCTACTTAGAATCTTTAGAAAATATAAGAGGATACTCCGACCTTACTATAAAGAGTTATGATGAGTCTATAAAAGAGGCTTTTTTATCTGTCGAACTCATTGAAGAAAATGGGCAGACGATTATTAACTTAATGCCTTATCGTATTAAAATCTCCCACTTAAACGCAAAAACAATTTCAAAAAAACTGAGTGCCATTAGAGGTTTTGTAGAGTATCTTAATGAGAGTGGCATGAGTTGCATTTTGAAGTCTGACGAGAGTGTAAAAGTCGCAAAAACACTTCCAAAACCTATCTCCCATGAGCATATAATAGAGGCATTGAATGGTGCCGACATACAAGAGAAACTTGTGGTAATCATGCTTTA
>JANTGV010000230.1 GCA_024762745.1 Sulfurimonas sp.
ATGGGTGTGATTTTAAAAAAAATCATGCCTATGCAACCTACTAAGTAAACTTATATGATTACAATGTATAATAGTGTCATACAATATATGTGAAACTATATTTTATTTAGATAATAGGATTTATGTCATGAAGCGTACGGATCAAACATTAGTAGAACAGATGAAGATAAGTGATATTGAAATTGCACGTCGTAAAAATTTACTGAACTTAACTTCAGAAGATATGAAAATGTTAACTAATCATAAGATTTTCATAGAAGAGAATGTAAATTCCATTGTTAAGTCTTTTTATGAGCAGCAGACACAGGTGGATGAGATATCTCTGCTTATTGGGGATGCAGATACTTTAAGGCGTTTACAGACAGCACTCAGAAAATATATACTTGATATGTTTGCGGGATATTATGATACTGAATATGTTAATAATAGATTACGTATTGGACTTGTACATAAAAGGATTGGTGTCGAACCAAAGCTTTATTTATCAGCTGTTAGAAATCTAAAAAGGGTTATTGGAGACTACCTTATTAAAAATATTCAAGATAAAACCGTGTTCTATGAGACGCAAAATGCCTTAGATAAACTAATACACTTTGATGTTACACTTGTTTTTGATACCTATATAGGTTCTTTGATTGGAGAGATAGAGACAGAAAAACAGAGAACTGAAACTTATGCAAAGAGTCTCGAGGATAAGGTATCTGAGAGGACTAAACAGTTAGAGAAACTATCTAGAGTAGATCCTTTAACAGATATATACAACCAAAGAGCCATGTATGATTATTTGAGGCGTGAGCTTGCTTCTGCAAAGAGAAACGGTACAAAAATTTCAATGGTATATTTTGATGTAGACAAATTTAAACAGATAAATGATATTGAAGGGCATATCAAGGGCGATGAAGTTTTAAAAACTATAGGTCAAATTTTAAAGAGTATAAATAGAGAAGTTGACATTTCATGTCGTTATGGTGGGGATGAGTTTACAACCATACTTCCAAACTGTAATATTGAAAATGCGAAATTGATATGTGGCAAAATAATTAAATTATTTTCTGAAAAATATCCTGACTACTATTTGAGCTTTGGAGTATCGGAAACAGGTACGGAAACTTATGTTGATAGTGAGGCATTAATTAAGATGGCTGATGAGAAGATGTATCTATCCAAACAGCAAGAGGGTTTTTACATATCTACCTAGTAACTTGGTATTTCAACTTCGAATTTTTTTAATAATCAGAGTGTAAAATTATTTAAAGTTAATTCATATAGTTTACCATCTTCTAAACTCATTTTAGATAGAATTCCGTAATTTATTTTCAAGAGGAAATGTTGTGGCAAAAAGAGCATTGGTAAGTGTAAGTGATAAAGCGGGTGTAGTTGAGTTTTGTACTTCTTTAGTAAAAAACGGTTATGAAATTATTTCAACTGGTGGAACGTATAAAAAGTTGGTAGAAGCTGGTATAAATGCAATCGAAATTGATGAAGTAACAAAATTTCCTGAATGTTTTGAAGGAAGAGTAAAAACTTTAAATCCTTATGTGCATGGTGGGATTTTACATCGTCGTGACAAACAAAGCCACTTAGATCAAGCTAAAGAGTTAGGTGTTGAGTCTATCGACTTAGTTTGTGTAAATCTTTACCCTTTTAAAGAGACTATTGAGAGAACTGATGATTTTGATGATATTATTGAAAATATCGACATCGGTGGACCGGCTATGGTTCGCTCAGCTGCAAAAAACTTTGACTCTGTAATCATCGTGACAAATGTAGAAGATTATGATGAAGTTATCGATGCAATAGAAAATGAGAAAAACACAAAAGAGTTCCGTCGCGGATATATGATAAAAGCGTATGAGCATACAGCTGCGTATGACTCTATGATTGCAAACTACATGAATGGACGTTTTAATGATGGTTTCGGTGAGAAGCAGTTTGTAGTTGGAAACAAAGTTATAGATACTCGCTACGGTGAAAATCCTCACCAAAAAGGTGCACTTTATGAGTTTGATAAGCACTTTTCAAATAACTTCAAGACACTCAAGGGAGAAGCGAGTTTTAATAACCTAAATGACCTTAACGGAGCTGTGAAAATAGCTGCTGGTTTTGGAAGTGAAAACGCAGTGTGTATCTCTAAACATGGGAATCCTTGTGGTTTTGCTATTAAAGATACTCTGTTAGAAGCGTACACTGAAGCGCTAAAGTGTGATCCTGTATCTGCGTTTGGAGGTGTTGTAGCTGTCAATGGTACAGTGACAAAAGAGCTTGCTCTTAAAATGAATGAGATCTTCTTAGAAGTTGTAATTGCTGGTCGTATTACAGAGGAAGCTCAGGAGGTTTTTGCTGCTAAAAAGCGTATTAAACTTTTTGAGATGGGTGCAGATAACCTTGTGCTTGCAAATGATAAGAAAGATTTTAAACATATCGATGGCGGATTTGTTTTCCAAGATGCTGATAATGTTGGTGCAGATGAAGTTAAAAACGCAAAACTTGTTTCTAAAAACGCAGCATCTGAGCAAGATATGAAAGATATGGAGATAGCTTATAAGGTAGCATCTCTTACAAAATCAAACTGTGTAGTTTATGTGAAAAACTCTGCGATGGTAGCTGTGGGTATGGGTATGACTTCTCGTGTCGATGCTGCTCAGTGTGCGCTTAAAAAAGCAAAAGATATGGGTCTTGACGTAAGAGGGGCGGCACTCGCTTCTGAAGCGTTTTTCCCATTCCGTGACAGTATCGATGCTGCAGCTGCAGCTGGTGTGAAAAATGTAATCGAGCCTGGTGGAAGTATTAGAGATGAAGAGATTATCGAAGCTGCCAATGAGTTTGGTATGAGTCTTTACTTCTCAGAAGTACGTCACTTTTTACACTAAGAATTTTTGATGTTTACAGACAAAGAACTCCTTCTATTGGATTTAGATGGTACACTGATTGACAGTGGACCGGATTTAGCCCTGTCTGTAAACTATATGCTCACTCAACTAGGGCGTGATATATTTAGTGAAGAGACTATTGACTCATGGGTTGGAAACGGTGCCACAACTTTAGTTAAACGTGCTCTTAGTGGAAATGAAGTCATAGATGAAACTATAGGTGATGTTTTATTTGAAGATGCATTATCTATATTTTTAAAATACTATAAAAATAACTG
>JANTGV010000231.1 GCA_024762745.1 Sulfurimonas sp.
CTCTTTTTTAAGTGTAACAAAACTCTGAACATATATAAACTCGCATATATCTTTTAGCGCTATATACTGTTCACTACCAGGAACTTGAAGTTCTATCTCGTTTATAGAACTGATATCTTTATTTATATTACTTTGAAGCCGTATACGAAGTGTGTATGCTTCTTTAGATAAAACTGTAATTACTTCTTCAGAAGTAATGAAAAAATTAGAAAATCGATTTGAAACATTAAAAGAGAATGGCTTTACTGTAGAGATAAAAGGTGAAGAGAAAGAGAATAATAAAAATAAAAAAGAGATGCTGCAATCAGCACTTATAGCAGTGTTTTTAATCTTTATAACACTTGTATGGCTTTTTGACTCTATCAAAAAATCTTTGATTGTTATTAGTACAATTCCACTTGTTTTACTAGGTGTTTATGTTGGACACTGGATTATGGGACTCAACTTAACTATGCCTGGACTTATAGGTGTAGTTGGTCTTGCCGGAGTTGTTGTAAATGATGGTCTGATTATGGTAGACTTTATTAAAAAGTCAAAAGATACGGAAGAATTGATGAAAAACGCAGGTACAAGACTCAGACCGATTTTACTTACTTCTTTAACAACTGTACTGGGTCTTTTAACACTGATATTCTTTGCTTCAGGACAGGCAATGATTCTGCAACCAATGGCAGTCTCATTAGGATTTGGTATAGCGTGGGCAACTGTACTTAACTTAATATATGTTCCTCTGCTTTTTGCAGTAGCGTATAAAATAAAAACACCTCAAAGGATATAGATGAACCTAGAAATAACACATGCTCAATTTGGAACTAGACCACCTGTGACAAAACCTATACCGGAGTTTTTAATAGAGGTAGGTGAAGATGGGATGAGAAAACTGATTAGTGACCATTATAACTCAATAAAAACAAGTGAAATAGCTTTTCTCTTTCCTATGGACGAAAAAGAGTTTGAAGAGGCTAAAAAGCACTCAAGCGACTTTTTTATACAAATCTGCGGTGGTCCATCATATTTTAATCAAAACCGTGGTGCACCACAAATGGTAGGTCGACATGCGCCATTTAGAATAGATGCCAAAGCAAGAGAAATATGGTTAGAACTCTATAAACCTTTGATTATAGAGTTAAAAGACAAAGGTGTTACAGAGACCTCTCTACAATCTTTTTGGAACTATTTAAACATATTTTCCATATGGATGATTAACACAAAATAGTGATAAAAGTAAAAAGATGAAGTTATTCAAAAAGTAAGCAAATTATAAGCTCCTCCTTTGTATAATTTCGCCCTACAAAGCGAAAGCTTGTTCTTCATAAGTGGGTCTTTAGCTCAGTTGGTTAGAGCCCTCCGCTCATAACGGAGTGGTCATGTGTTCGAGTCACATAGGACCCACCACTTATAAACTCCCTAAATAAAGACATTTCAAGAGATTTAAAAAGAGACATAATCGTTTAAGTTTTCCCTAGGCGTAACGATGGGTGTAACGATTTTAATTTTTTTATTTGTTTTAAGACACTTTCTCAATACTGTACTCTCCAAATTTAGTACAAAAGTATTCTCTGCATAATCTATTCCTACAAATTTGTATCTGTTTATGTCATTTGTCGTATTTCGAGAACTTTTGTATGTTATTTGTACATCAAAAAACAAGAACATACATTGCACTAACTAAAGCGAAGTACGAAGACACTTTCGATTTATCAACTAAGTCATGAAAGATGTTTTAAAACTAAGGAGATAAAAATGGCTGAACTACGTCAAATAGCGTTCTACGGAAAAGGTGGGATTGGTAAATCTACTACATCTCAAAATACATTAGCTTCTATGGCTCATTACTTTGATAAAAATATTATGATTGTTGGGTGTGATCCAAAAGCGGATTCTACTCGTCTTATTTTACATGAGAAAGCACAATCTACTATTCTTCAATTAGCTGCAGAAATGGGTACAGTTGAAGACTTAGAGTTAGAAGATGCAATGAAACCAGGTGCTGGTATCTTCTCTACAGATACTTCAGGTGGTTGGATTAACTGTACTGAGTCTGGTGGTCCAGAGCCAGGTGTTGGTTGTGCAGGTCGTGGTGTTATTACAGCGATTAACTTTCTTGAAGAAGAGGGTGCATATGAAGAAGATGGTTTAGATTTCGTTTCTTATGACGTTCTTGGTGACGTTGTATGTGGTGGATTTGCTATGCCGATTCGTGAAGGTAAAGCACAAGAAATTTATATCGTAATGTCTGGTGAGATGATGGCAATGTACGCTGCGAACAATATCTCAAAAGGTATTTTAAAATATGCTAACACTGGTGGAGTTCGTCTTGCTGGTCTTATCTGTAATGCTCGTATGACTGACTTTGAGTATGACCTTGCTTGGGCACTTGCTCGTGATCTTGGTACTCAAATGATTCACTTCGTTCCACGTAACAATATCGTTCAACGTGCAGAGATTCGTCGTATGACAGTTGTTGAGTATTCTCCAAAAGCTGACCAAGCTTTAGAATACAAAGAACTTGCTCGTAAAATCATTAATAATGATATGAAAATTATTCCAACTCCACTAGAGATGGATGATCTTGAAGCACTTATTATGAAATATGGTCTTGAAGAAGAAGCGGATGAAGATAATGTAGGTAAAGCAGAGGGTGAAGCGTAATAGCTACTCTTTGATAGTACAAAATTAGTGTGACTCCCTTTTGGGAGCACAACATTCTCATAATGAAAAGAAAATAATAGATAAAGAAGGAGAATTTTATGTTTATTTTAGGTTTCCACTTCCCAGCTGATATGGGTAACACAGTTCCAGATGATGCAGTAGTTGCAAAATTAGATGAAGCAGGTGTAGATACTGCTGGTATTAATGAAATAAAGATGACAACAGAGTACCACGGTCAAACAGAAGAGCTTTCTTATACGAATAAAGATACTTTCATGTTTAAAGCTCTTGCACACTATGTGTCAACAGCTGAAACAGATTATATGATCTATACAAATCGTTACCAGATCTCTGAGCTTTCTAAGCGTTTAGATAGTGATGATGAGACTATGGCTCTTTGTGAAAAATTCGATTCAATGGCTCACTTTAAAATCTCAGCTGCATAAGTAACTGATAATCAAAGCTGGGCAAGAGTAGCCCAAGGCTTTACTCTTAC
>JANTGV010000232.1 GCA_024762745.1 Sulfurimonas sp.
GTTGTTCGTGCCTTTATTCAAAAAAAGCTTGATAAAGCGGGTGGAATTCACCGTTATTTTTACCATGGTTCTATGTTTCGCTACGAGAGACCACAAAAGGGTCGTTTAAGACAATTCCACCAGTTTGGTGTTGAGAGTTTTGGAGTGGATAGCGTTTATGAAGATGCTACTATGATTATGATGGTAAGTGACATACTTAAACGCTGTGGTATAGGTTACAGACTTCAGTTAAACTCTTTAGGTGATCAAAACTGTATGCCTCAATACCGTGACTCTTTAGTTTCATTCATAGAGTCTGTTGAAGATGAAATCTGTGAAGACTGTAAACGCAGAAAAGAGACAAACCCTATTCGTGTACTTGATTGTAAAAATGAGAAGTGTCAATCTCTTTATGAAAATGCACCTAAACTTCTAAACTCACTTTGTGATGGTTGTGAGAGTGATTTTTCTAAACTCAAAAAGATACTTGATGAAAACAGCATAGAGTACGAAATAGACACAAATCTTGTTCGCGGACTTGATTACTACTCTAAGACTGCGTTTGAATTTGTAAGTGATAATATCGGAAGTCAGAGCGCAATCGCTGGTGGTGGGCGCTATGACAGACTTGTAGAGTTTTTAGATGGTCGCCCTACTCCTGCTGTTGGTTTTGCTATGGGTATTGAGAGACTTATGGAACTTATCGTTATGCCTGAGTCTAAACGCGAAGGGTATTACATTGGTGCGATGGATGAAGAGGCTGTTGATATTGTTGTAAACCTTGCTCAAAGAAAAAGAAAAACTGATAAAGTAACAATTGACTATAAGGCCAAAAACTTTAAAAACCACATTAAAGCAGCTGATAAAATAAATGCAAAATATTTTTGTATTATAGGCTCCAATGAACTTGAAAGCAAAACACTAACTGTTAAAAACCTGGAGGATAAAACTGAAAATAAATTGGCTTTAGGAGATTTTTAAATGGAAATATTAAACACTCTATGGAGTGAGTTTTTACACTTTATTGAGTTTTTTCTTTTAGCTGCCGTCATTGGGATTTTTGCTCTTTTTATTTATGATAAATATATTCAAAGAAAGCACTCTCTGCTTATTAACTATCCTATTATCGGGCGTATGCGTTATCTTTTTGAGACACTTAGAGAACCTCTCCGTCAATACTTTGCTGATGAGACTTTTTATGAGTCTAAAGATAAGGTTGACTGGGTTTACAAAGCGGCTAAAGATGTTCCAAACTATCAATCTTTTTCAGTTAACCAACCATTCTCAGGATCCAGATTTATCATAAAGCACGCAACAAATGTACTTAATGAAAATGAAGTTGATGATGATACATCTGTAATTTTTGGTTCTGAGAGAAAGACACCCTTTATTTCAAAAACTCCAATCATTCGCTCTGCTATGAGTGACGGTGCACTAAGCCCCGAAGCTGTTCGTGCTTTTTCAATTGCAGGAGCCAACTCCGGTTTAACTATTAATACAGGAGAAGGTGCTCTTACTTCAAATCACCTTTTTACCCATAAACCTGATTTAAAAAATGCAAAATATTTAGAGATAGTAAAAAGCACTGTATGGGCTGAGTTTATTTTTAAAATAGGAGATAAACTTCTTAATCGTAAAATTGCTCTGAAATGGTATAGAAATATATTACTTCATAAAAAGACCCAGAATACATATATTTATGACACAACATCTCATGTACTCTTTCGTGTAAACTGGGATGCAGATATTGATGACTTTCCAGAAGAAGTTCCAAACGACATTCCAAACATGATTTTTCAGATGAGCTCCGGTCTTTATGGCGTACGTGATAAAAATGGCAAGTTTGATGATCTGAAATATCAAAAAGTGATGAAATTCTGCCGTATGACTGAAATAAAAATAGCTCAGGGAGCTAAACAGACAGGTGGTAAGCTTGCCGGTGCAAAAGTTACAGCAGATATTGCTTACTATAGAGGTGTTCCAGAGGGGGAGAATGTTTTTTCACCAAACAGATTCCCATATGCAGATACAACTACTCACCTTTTAGATTTCGTTGAAAAATTACAAAACCTCTCTGGTAAACCTGTCGGTTTTAAAATAGTAGTCTCCGATTCAAGTGCCGTTGAAGAGATGGTATCAGAGATGTCCAAAAGGAAAACAGAGGGAAGAAGTTTGCCTGACTTTATTTCAGTAGACAGTGGTGAAGGTGGAAGTGCAACAGCTCCATTAGAGCTCATGGAGTCAGTCGGACTTACTATTAATAATGCTCTTTATATACTTGACACTATGCTAAGAAAATATGAGATTCGTCATAACATTAAGATAATTGCAAGCGGTAAGATACTTACTCCTGATGATGCTATCATATCACTCTGTATGGGTGCTGATGCTATCGGTATCGCTCGTGGATTTATGATGAGCGGAGGATGTATTCGTGCTCGTATGTGTTCTGGTTTCGGTTCTCACGTATGCCCTGTTGGTATGGCAACACAAGATCCTAAGAAAAGGGCTTCCTATTTGGTCGTCAAGCAAGGTCTAGAAATAGGAAACTACCACAAAAACCTCATAAAAAACATGAAAGTAGTACTTGCAGTTATGGGTATTTCAAATATAAATAGCCTCAATAAAAACTTACTGACATTTAAAAATAGAAATGGAGAAATATTTTTCGATATTGATAAATATTTTCACCATAAACTTCATCTATAAGTAGGATAAATTGAATAATTTTGGTCTCGACATCTGGTCAAACAACAACTTTATTATTGAAGGTGATGAATTAAAACTAAATTATAAAAGCAGACCATCACTTCTTGAAATAACAGAGAAAATTCGTTCAAACAATACAAGAGGGCCCATTATTTTAAGGTTCCCGCATCTCATACAAAAACAGATTAGCACACTCTACTCATACTTTGACAAAGCAATAAGACTTAACAACTACACAGGAAGTTTCAACGCCGTCTTTCCTCTGAAAGTAAATCAGTTTCCAAATGTGGTAGAAGCGGTTACAAAAGAGGGAGCAGAGTTCAACTATGGCTTGGAAGCTGGTTCTAAAGCTGAACTGATTTTAGCAATGACAAAAACACCAAATGGTGCACATATAACTGTCAACGGTTTTAAAGACAAAGAGATGATTACACTCGGGTTTATTGCAGCTCAG
>JANTGV010000233.1 GCA_024762745.1 Sulfurimonas sp.
CCCTTTTGATATGACTAAATCTGCACTGTCAAAAAGCTCTTGAGCCTCTTTTGTTGCTCTGCTGTATGTAAAACCAGGAGTGTTTACCCCACTATCAACAAGATGACATAACTTATCAAACGCAGCTTCCTTAGCCTCTTTCATAGTTACATCATTTATAATTGGATTTCCCCTTACAAAGTAATAGTATACTGCGTTTGGATAGAGCTCTTTTAGGGTTTCAATAAACATATAGTCAAAGATATGCTCTCCCACATTATCTCCAAGAACCACTACATTAGCTGCGTTTGACAAAGATTCTGCTAGTTTTTCAAAATCATCATGTGAAAAATCTGTATCAAATATTTTAGTAAGTTCCTCTTCCAAATCAAACTCTATCTCTGCAGCTAAATCAATTACATTCCCAGCTACTGCAATTTTTGTTGCTGTTAAGAGTCTATTATTATGAGAATTTAAAAGTTTCTCTTTTAGGAAAGGTACAAAGGAGAGTGCCTTTTGTGTTGAAAGAGCTTTCACCTCATCATATAGATCAGTCTTATTAGCTATTTGAGCCATTCTTTCATAAACATCAGCAGCAATTTCGGGAGGGTTGTTCTCAAAGGAGAAAGTTTTACTCATATCTTCAACTGTTGAAGTGAGTTTATCTTTTAGCAAAGGCGTTGCGTTTATCGCATCCGATACCTTTGCACTTTGGTTTATAATACAAGAAACGCAGGCTTCATCTATATTCATATAATTTTATCTACTTGCCTGTATGCTCATCAATGGCTTTATTCCACATCAGTTTATACTTACGTCTCATAAACTCTACTTCTTGTTGTGAAAGTTTTAGTTGTTCTTGAAGTGTGTGGATTGTACTTCGATCTTCATCGTAAAGCTCTTGAAGTGAGGCGAGTGCCTCACGTAAAAACTCATTTTCAACTTTTACTGCCTCTATTGTCTCATCTTTGGCATCAAGCACTTTTTCGTGTAAATTTATAATAGTGCCTATCGTTTTTTCAACGAACTCTGGCTGAACTAACATCTCTTGTGTATTTCGTTTTGAGAGTTCACTGAGCTGTGCAGGCACAACTTCTTGTGTACCTTTGGACGGATCTATGTATCTGATTCCATCTTCAACTTTTACAGTGAGTTTTCCGCGTTTAATTAAGTCTTCAATAGCTGACATCTCTAAGCCAGTTAACTCTTTATACTCTTCTTCACTCATCCACTGCATGATAGCCCTTTTTCTTTTTAGGAGTTTACCTAATAATAGTCTCTATCTCTAAAGAGTCCATTTCAACTTTTTTAGCTTTAGCAATTCTATCTTCTTTGAGTTTTACTGCCAACTCTTCGTTATCTAAAGCCAGTATCTGCATAGCTAAATATGCTGAGTTAATAGCTCCAGCTTTTCCTATCGCTACTGTAGCAACTGGCATACCAGCTGGCATCTGAACAGTTGAGAGAAGAGCATCAATACCAGAAAGTGCAGATGCACTCATAGGTACTCCAATAACTGGTTTCACAGTTTTTGAGGATAGGACACCGGCTAAATGTGCAGCCATCCCTGCAGCAGCTATAAAAACCTGAGCACCTTTAGCTTCAGCCTCTTTTATATACTCTGCTGTTCTCTCAGGTGAGCGATGAGTAGAAGATATTATCATCTCATAGTTTACACCAAATGCTTCAAAGGTATCTGAGCACGATTTCATTGTCTCGTAGTCACTTTTTGAACCCATTAAAATTGATACAAATTTCATATATTTTACCCTAGATTTATTTTTTCAAATTATACAATATTTTTACTTCTTAGGATATGTTCCCATACTCTCGTTCGCTGGTATTCTAAAAAAAGTATATGAAGGAAAAGCTGTTGGTAACACTATCGGATTAACATTTCCACTATGAACCTCATCCCATACTTTTCCGTTTTGTGCCTTTAGCTGTTTTAGTTTCATATAAAATTTTCCATCTTTTTCATAAGTAGTTCCAAACTCATTGTCGACAAGTTCGACTTTAGAACCTAAAGGGAAAACAGCTTCCATCTCATCACCCGGAACTGTTTTATATTTACATAAAAAATGTGTGCCCTCTTCATTTACAACACCACTTACCTGATGTGTACCCAACTGCATCGTAAAGTCTATACTTTGTGTATCATGTTTTTCAAAGGGACGTGATACCAAGTAAGCATCTGTATAGCCACGATTTTGTAAAGATTGTAACTCATATTGATACTTATCACTATCAAGTTTCTCTTCATAGTAGTCATCAATAGCCATTCTATAAGCTTTAGCTGTCACTGCGGCATAGTATGCTGTTTTTGTACGCCCTTCAACTTTTACAGAATCTACCACACCACTATCTAAAATCTCTTGCATATGCGAAGCTAAGTTCAAATCTTTTGAGTTCATGATATAAGTACCAACACCCTCATCCTCTTCCAGTTTAAAAAGAGTCCCAGTCTCAGGATTTGCGGCATACATCTCATAAGGGAAACGGCAATCATTAGCACAAGAACCGCGATTTGGTACACGACCACTCTGAAGAGTTGAAATTAAACAGCGTCCACTATATGCAAAACACATAGAACCATGTACAAAAACTTCAAGTTCTAAATCCGGTAACTCTTTTTTTATCTCTTTAAGATCTTTGAGCGAAATTTCTCGCGCTGTAATAATGCGGGTAGCACCCATATCATAGTAGACCTGTGCATCTAAAACATTCATCACATTCGCTTGTGTTGAAAGATGCAGTGGCATATCTGGTACAAGTTGGTGGCATAGTTTTAAAACACCAGGTGTTGCGACGATAAAGGCATCAGGCTTCAATTCTCCCATCGCTACTATATGTTTTTTTAATAAATTTAGTTGAGAGTTAAAAGGAAACCCATTGATAGTGGCATAAACTTTTTTCCCTTTTGAGTGTGCATACTCTATACCCTCTTTGAACTCCTCCATACTAAACTCTTTTCCTGAACGAATACGAAGAGAGAAGTGACTTACACCGCCATATACTGCATCAGCACCGAAATCCAGTGCAATTTTTAATTTTTCTAATGTTCCCGCAGGAGATAATAGTTCTACTTTCTGCATTACTGTCCAAACTGAGCTAAAAGAGCTTCGATATCATCATTAGAAGCAACATCATTATTTTCATCA
>JANTGV010000234.1 GCA_024762745.1 Sulfurimonas sp.
ACTTTTAGCACCATTAATGTTTTGGATTATTTTAAACCCAGATCTTTTCACAGATAACGGATTTCATATCACATGGAACTACTACGCTGCTTCTCTTCTTTTTGTTTTAGCAAGTGCCACAGATTTTTTTGATGGGTATATTGCCAGAGAGTGGAATCAGATGACAATGCTTGGAGCTATACTTGATCCCTTAGCGGACAAGATGCTGACTCTTGCTGCGTTTTTAGGCCTTATGATGATAGGGGAAGCTTCTGCTTGGGCTATTTATATCATTATTGTTCGTGAACTTTTTATTACAGGAATTAGAACAGTTGCTGTTAGTGAAGGGCTGAGCGTAAAAGCTTCATGGGCAGGAAAAGTAAAAACAGTTGCACAGATGATAGCTATAGGCTTCTTACTCATGCACTGGCCTTTTGGAACTGAACTCTTATGGATTGCAGTAGCACTTACAGTTTACTCAGGCCTAGAGTACCTCTGGGGTTTTAGATCTGCACTTTTACAGGAGAGTAAATAATGAGCTGGATAGTCGCACTTTTAGTCCTTTCGGCACTTATATTTTTTCATGAACTGGGACACTATATGGCTGCCCGTCTTATGGGTGTATATGTAGAGGTATTTAGTATAGGATTTGGTAAAAAACTCTTTTCATTTCATAAATGGAACACTGAGTGGAGTATCTCTGCTATACCTCTTGGCGGATATGTAAAGATGAAGGGGCAGGATGATTCCGATCCGACCAATGTGAGCTACGATGACGACAGCTATAATGTTAAAACACCAACGCAGAAGATATTTATACTTCTAGCTGGTCCTGCAGCTAACTTTGTTTTAGCCTTTGTACTTTACTTTTTTATTGCTCTAGGTGGTCCAAATATTTTATCGCCTGTTATCGGTACAGTTGTCAAAGACTCTCCTGCGTTTGTTGCTGGACTTGAGTCTAATGATACTATTCGCTCTATTAACGGTATGGAAATAAAAACGTGGAAAGAGATGGCAAAGCTTATCTCTACTTCAGAAGGTTCACTTAACCTTGAAATAGAGAGAGCCGGATTTATTGAGTATAAAATGCTTACACCAAAACTAAGTGAAGCGAAAAATATGTTTGGTGAAACAATCCAAAAAAAGATGATAGGAATCTCGAGTGCAGGAGTTACACATAAACTTGAACTCTCAGCATTTGAGACACTTTCTTATGCAACAGAACAGACTATTTTTGCTTCAACTATGATATTTACAAGTGTTGAAAAGCTCATTACTGGAGATATTCCTGCTAAAGAGCTTGGTGGGGTTATTTCTATAGTTAAAATCACTTCTGATGCTACAGATGCCGGATGGATGAGTGTACTCTTCTTTGCCGCACTTATAAGTGTAAACCTTGGTGTTTTAAACCTTTTACCTATTCCTGCCCTTGATGGTGGACATATTATGTTTAACCTCTATGAGTTAATCTTTAGAAGAGAAGCAAGTGAAGCTGTGATTGTCAAACTGACAATAGCAGGATGGGTAATACTCTTTGGTCTCATGGGCCTTGGACTTTTTAACGATATTAATAGATTGATGGGCTGATATATTAAAAAGCTTACTCACTCCCATGCTTTGCTTGGGAGTGTATACTTACAGTTTAATTTTTACTGTTTATTACTATAGCTGTATGCATTCCTAAGTGAAACTTTGGAACGAGAAAAACTTCTATCTTATACCTAATACTCTTTAAGATATGGTACAAGCATATTACAGTCAATCTTGAAAACTAATGCCACTTATGGCATAATATGTTTAAAGGATTTGTTGTGAAACGCATTGAACTTATAAATCAAATTATTACTCGAAAAGAGCAACTTGGCATTACAGTAGAGAATCTAGCTCGTCTTAGTGGTGTTGGAGTAAGAACTATCAATAGGTTATTAAAAAATGAAGATGTTAAGTTAAGTACTGTTGAGCATGTAACAAACTTCTTAGGACTAGACTTTGCAGGAAACGAGCAAATGTCCCTAGATATATTGAAAAAACAAAGAGCACATAAAAAAGCTCTGTTTTTAGCTTCTATAGTTCAAGGTACATCTGCGTTGGAGATGCAGGGATTGGAGGATGATAGTTTAAACTCAATCATAGCTTCGTATGAAAAAGAGTTTTTAAGCGGAAGTTATAAAGATACTCTTTGGGTGGCTTAAATGATACACTCTACACAACCTATAGATGACGCTACACCGCTTGATGATATATCAGGACTTAAACTAGCAAACGATAAAGTTTACTCTCTCAAGGAGATTTATGTTGCTGAAGCAAATAATATAGCACTTGCAACACTAAAATATTTATCAGCACCACCATCTAAAAAAATTGCACCATTTTCTTATGAGTGGCTATCTGTGCTTCATGAGGAGATGTTTGGAAATGTATGGGATTGGGCTGGTAAGTTTAGACAAGTGGAACTCTCTATAGGCATAAAAGCTTACCAAGTATCAACTGCGCTAAAAGAGTTAGCAGATGATATAAGCTATTGGGATAAAAACAAAACATTTGACATATATGAAACAGCAGCACGGATACACCACAAAGCGGTTCAAATTCATCCATTTAAAAATGGAAATGGTCGTTGGTCTAGGATGTTAGCAAATATCTACCTTAGACAGAATGGCTCTATGCCTGTAAAATGGCAAGAAGATATGTTGTCAAAAGAGAATCCTCATAGAGATGAGTATATACAGGCACTTAAGTTAGCCGATAATGGTAATTACTCAAGCCTAATAGAGATACATAAAACAACATACTAGGATAAGCCTATTTAAAGTTAGTGTATATAAAAAGGTTTAGCAAGTGATATTAATAGGTTGATGGGCTAATATATTAAAAAGTTTACTCACTCCCATGCTTTGCTTGGGAGTGTAGACTTACAATTTAATTTTACTATTTATTGCTATAGCTGTATGCATTCCCAAGTAGAACTTGGGAACGAGAAAAAAATGTTTATATAGATGATAGTTCTTATCTTGCATTTGATATTGTGCAAATTGATAAGAATATTGTATATTTTAATCATTATAGCCCAAATGGAAGAGCATATGAAATATGGAACTGTATAGGTTTGGAATAAAGAGAGGTAGATTACAAAATTGTATTTGTGCTTATAGAGATAATG
>JANTGV010000235.1 GCA_024762745.1 Sulfurimonas sp.
GGATATTATGGAACATTATCCAAAAGGAAAGCTCTTTGAATTTGAAGAGACACAAGAGGATTTCAAAAGGTTTAATGAGCGTGACATCAGTGTCACAGGTCTCTTGTGTGGGAAAAAGGTAAAAATTGCATCTGGTGTAGCAGGAGATATTGAAAAAGATTTCAGTGATGATATAAATGCAGATGGGGCAAGACGTTATGCGTGGGTATACCCAACAGAGCTTGAAGGGCGTTTTAATGCTCTTGAAGCACAATATGAGATGAACTTCACTCTTCCTAAAGGCTCGTATGCGACAGTGCTCATAGAAGAGATAGCTAAGAAAAAAATAAATTAACAATTAGGAAAAATAGATAATGACTAAAAGACATATTACATCACTCATCTCTCAAGGTTTTGGAAAATTTGCTTCTAAGGAGTTTCCTAAGCCTATACAAAATTTTATAAATAATTCATATGTGAAGTTGATGGGGCTTGATATGAGTGAGTTTCATTCACCTGAGACTTATAGAAGTTTAAATGCCCTTTTTACGAGAAAGTTGAAGGTAGATAGAAAGTACTCATTGGAGGCTGAAGATTTTATATCACCATGTGACTCTGCTATAACTGAGTGTGGAACTATAACAGATGATTATGCTTTGCAGATTAAAGGTATGCGATACAAGTGTGCTGACTTTCTTGGTAATGCGTTTACAGATGAAGAGAAAAGTATTATTGATGATGGAACATTTGTAAACCTATATCTATCACCGAAAGATTATCATCGCTATCATATACCCATAAATCTTAAAGTCTTAAAGGCTGTTCATATCCCGGGTAAATTTTATCCTGTAAATATTCCTTCACTTAAGAAGAGACTCAATCTGTTTATAGAAAATGAGAGAGTTGTAATACTCTGTGAGACTAGCTCTGGTAAAAGGTTTTATATGGTTCTTGTTTCTGCACTCAATGTTGGTGTAATGCAAGTAGGGTTTGAGCCGAAAATTCAGACAAACGCAACAGAGACAACACCGAAAACTTATGAGTTTAAGGATCTTTTCTTAGATAAGGGAGCTGATTTTGGTTGTTTTGAAATGGGTTCGACTATTATTATATTAACAGAGAAAGATATGCTTTCTCTAAATATAAATGCAGGTGATGATGTAAAATATGGAGAGACGATAGCAAAGCTAGATTAAGCTACATTTATAACCTGTAGCTTAGCTAGTAGTTTTCCATCTTCTTGATAGATTTCAAGTTTTGTATCTATTGGGAATTTCTGTGCTTTAAGCACACCTTGAACAGAGTGTAGTACGTGAGCATACTTTTGAAACATCGGTACGATGATATGATCTATATGGTCTTTTTTTAGTAATCCTGCCAAGGCATTGATAGCACAATAATATACACTCTTATTTATTGAACGTTGAATTAAGTAGTCGTGCATGATATTGATATTATTCTTTAGTACATCTTTACTAGCTTCATCCAGAGTATCGCTTTCGTTAGCTCTTTGTATATTATGTTGAATCTCCTCTTCTACATTATGGTCCTCTTTTTTCGTAATAGCTTCTATATCAGGACAATATTTCGATAGCTCCCTTGAGAGTTCATGGTCAGAATATCTATTTGTATCGGAGTTATAGACATAGGTTCTATCATCAAAATATTCATGGTCTAGAGCTTTTAGTAGTTGAAGAACAATATTTAGATAAGCGTACTTGTCCTCTTTATTGTTATCAAACTCTATACCCGTATGGGAGATTATTGGTTTTGGACCTACATATTTAAGTTCCATGAATATTCCTTCCTATATGTTTGTTAGCATTATATCGGTTATTTGGCTTATACGTTAAATCTAAAGTGCATAACGTCGCCATCTTGCACGATATACTCTTTACCTTCAAGTCTCATTTTCCCAGCCTCTTTGGCTTTACCTTCGCCACCACACTCAACATAGTCTTTATAAGATATAACTTCTGCACGGATAAAACCTTTTTCAAAGTCGTTATGAATTGCAGCTGCGGCACGAGGTGCAGTAGAGTTTTGTTTGATAGTCCAAGCACGTACCTCTTTTACACCAGCAGTGAAATAGCTCATAAGACCAAGTTTATCAAAACCTTTATGGATAATCTGCTCTAGTCCAGACTCTTCAACACCAAGGTCAGTTAAAAACTCCTGTGCTTCATCATCTTCTAATCCGATTAGCTCCTCTTCAACTTTGGCACAAAGTTTAATTAGTTCACAGTTGTTTTTTACAGCGTGCTCTTTAAGAGAAATCACATACTCATTATCTTCTAAAAGACCATCTTCATCAGTGTTAGCTCCATACATAATCTCTTTGTCGGTTAAAAATCTAACTTCTTGATTAAGTTGCTTGTACTCATCAGAATCAGCTTTGTCAAAGTTACGTGCTAAATTACCTTCACCAAGGTGTTCTAGAAGCTCTTGAGCTATTTCTAGAGCAACTTTCGCACCCTTATCAGCTTTTGCCTGTTTTTTCAGTCTCTCTATACGGTTAGAAAGAACTTCAATATCAGCTAGTATGAGTTCTCCTTCAATAATCTCTACATCACGAAGTGGATCTATACTTCCCTCATTGTGAACAATGTTTTCATCATCAAAACATCGAACAATCTGAAGTATAACTTCTGTTTCACGGATATTTGATAAAAACTTGTTACCAAGACCTTCACCTTGTGATGCGCCTTTTACAAGACCTGCAATATCTACGAAATCTAAAGTAGAGTATTGAATTTTTTCAGGATTAACAATTTTTGCTAATTCATGTAAACGTTTATCTGGAACAGGAACTATAGCTTTGTTTGGCTCTATAGTACAAAATGGATAGTTTGCTGCTTCTGCGTTCTGTGCTTTGGTTAGTGCGTTAAAAGTTGTTGATTTACCTACGTTTGGAAGTCCTACTAGACCTATTGCTAATCCCATGGATACTCCGATATATATTTTTATGAAATTATACTCAACTAAACTTACAAACTATAAATATGTGGTTTGTGACAAGAGAAGTAGTATATACTAGAGTAGTTTAATAAAAGAAATATATCTATTTATTAAGTCTAGGTTATACTTACTAACACTTTGCTAACAAATAATTATTATAATTTCGCATACTAAGAAAGTATATTAAATAAAAATAAGG
>JANTGV010000236.1 GCA_024762745.1 Sulfurimonas sp.
TTGCATAGAGTTCATTAAGATAATTTTTTAAATCATAAAATCCTAAACTCTGTTCTAAAGTTAATGCAAACTCTGCACCTGAGAGTCTATAAATACGATGTTCTTTAATGTTTTCTTTTAGATACTTACCTACATACTCGATAACATAGTCTCCAACTACAAAACCGTAAAAATTATTAATTGTTTGAAAGTTGTCTATTTTAATAAGTATCAACCCAAAATCATCATCTGTCTGCAGATCTTTTCTAAGTTGATACTGGTTTGGTAAATCAGTCAGATGGTCTGTAAAGTATCGCTGAAAGAGTTGATTTCTATACTCCTTAATACTTATCTCTTTATTCCAGCTCTCTATATTTAATCTCTGTAAAACTTCTGCATCGATGTTATCATAATCGACCTCTTTATCTAAACCAAAGACTGAGACAGAAGTTTTGTTTTTATGATCATGCCCAAGTGACACGACCTTAGCATCAGGCAACTCTCTTGCAAGCTCTTTCTTTAAATTCTGTACCAAGACAGTGTTGTGTATAAAAGCAGAAACATGTATAAGAGTACTCTTTCTCTTAAGCATAGAAATTTTTCTAACAAGTTCCGAAACTTCACTTGAGCTTACTAATTCAAAATTGCTAACCTCAAGTCCACTGTTTTTAATACTCACACAATCCCCTCAGTACTTACTCTATCTATATTCTATCATAATATTATGGCATTTAAATATCACAAATTAGTTATAAAGTATATTTTAACTACATTTTTTATATAATCCTAACTAAGATATCGACATAAAGGTAAAAAGTTGAAGTCGTACCAAAACCTTGTTCTACTTCAAAACCTTTATAGATTGAGAGCTATGGGTTTTGAATATACAGACCCATTTTCTGTTAATGAAAAAAACAGCTATGAAAAACCAAATAGTATAGATGAGCTTTCTCAAAACATTTCCACCTGTCACCTATGTGATTTGAGCAAGTCGCGCACGCAAAGTATGGGTGGTCATGGTAATAAAAACGCAGACTTAATGATAATAGACTATGATGTGTCTCAATCGCAGGACTCTTCAAACAACTACTACAGTGGAAGATCTGGAGAAACCCTTAAAAACATGATAGAAAATGTTCTAAATCTAAGTATTGATGATGTCTACCTCACGCATGCTATCAAATGCAAAACGCTTAAGTCAAACAGACCTTCCCCATCAGAGTGGAACTCTTGTAAACCGTATCTTTTTTCACAAATCCAGTTTATCAAGCCAAAGGTTGTTGTAACATTAGGTAATGAAGCGTATAATAAGGTTACAGAAGATGATCATAATTTTGAAAATGTTAGAGGCCATGTAATCGATTTTAAAGACTACAAGCTAATTCCTATATATCATCCGCAATATTTACTCAGAAATCCTGAATTAAAAAAAATAACATTAAATGATTTAAAAACTATAAAGAGCTGCCTATGATAAAACTGATAATTTTACTTTTGCCAATCACTATATTTGCACAAAGTTTTCTGATATCGAGTATTCCAATACCCAAAACCTATATACAGGATCTTGATCCATATGAGTGTGATGAACTTTGTATGCAAGAGTATTTGGATAATGAACTGATTTTTTCATTTTTATCTAAAGCTGATAAAAAACTCGAAAATGACGAGCATGACGAAGTAAGAGCCATGAGTATATCAATCTTAAACCTAGGCGCAACAATTTTAAGTTCAAAGGTTAAAATCGCTATGCTTTTGCCTTACAAAAAAATTGGAAAATATGCTTCATCAACTACAAATGCGGCCTTTGCATACCTCATAACTAAAAGTCATCCTTTTGAGCTAAAAAGTTACAAAATAGAAAATGAAGAAGAGGATGAAATAGGGAGAGTACTCGACTTGATTATGGAAGATGGCTACAGTCACGTTATAGCGCCATTAACTATAGAGGGTGCCCAAAGTATTATAAATATAGACTCTCCACTACATATATACTTTCCAACTATAAATAAAAAAGATATTTTAAGTGATTCTGACTACTTAACATTTGGCGCTATAGATTATGAAGCACAAAGTAATCTTCTAATTAAAGAAGCGGTATCCCCACTTATTATTTTCTCTGATAAGTCTAAAACAGGTAAAAAGCTTGCCCAGTATGAAGAAGAAGCATTTAAATATACTATTATTGAGACAGAAGTTGTAGATAACAATGTAACTGAGGAGAGCAGCGTTTTTGATATATTTAAACCTAAGAAAGAGAAAAAGATTGAGTACACTAAGGTTTTAAATGAGGAAAATGAAGTCATAAAATATTCAATTTCAAGAAGAACTACAAACCTCGAACAGTACCTAAAAGAGAATGAAAATATTTTAAATGGATCATTCTTCATAAACACTCCTATCGTTAAAAGTGGAATGATTATGTCACAACTGACACTCTATGATACAAACGCAACAAATATTCTCTCAACACAGATAAATTATGACCCTTTATTACTCTCAATGACCCAATATAATGACAGAAAAGATATGATTGTTGCAAATTCTATTACAAAAAATAATAATGTACTTATTGAGACAAACTCCCTACTTGGAAACGATATAGTCTATGATTGGATTAACTATACTACAACAGTAGGTGTCGACTATTTCTTTAATCAAATTACAAATGAAGATAGAGAGTATGATGTTGCTATAGAGAACACACAAATGATGTACGATATAGAACTAATCCAGCCATCACTATCCAGATTTATAAAATATATATCTGCCGTAGAAGAGGAGTTAATCGAAGAGGGAGAGGAGTAGTTCCCTCGTCTCTTTCTCCATCCTCTGTGCCTTACCTTCAAAAGATATAAATGCCAATGTTATCTCTAATTCAAAAAGTTTTACATCCTCTTTATAAATGCTTTGTTGCAGTATAAAAGATGCAGCTTTCATCTTTAAAAGCTCACTTTTAACCTCAAGTATATCGCCAAGTTTTGCACTTGAAAAATAATCCGCTACAACTTTTCTAGCTACAAAATGACCTGAGTCTAAAACAGGTGTCATACCCTTTTTAAAAAAACTATCACTCCTAGCGCGTTCACAAAAATTAAGGTAGTTAGCATGGTAAACAACACCCCCTACATCTGTATCTTCGTAATAGACTCT
>JANTGV010000237.1 GCA_024762745.1 Sulfurimonas sp.
ATTGGCATATCTAACATATATTTCATAGGCATTGCTATGAAAAGAAGTATTAGATAAGACCAGCCTTCAACTGTATTTATTAATGAGAACTTGTTTACACTGTTTTCAATCATATTTTATTTTCCTGTGCTGTAAATTAAATTTTGCGAAAGTATATAATCAAAAGGTAACAAATTTACTATAAATTAAAAATTACAAACCGTAGCAAAACTTTTTTTAAACATCTTTGTACTATACTGAGTTATCAAATTATTAACAAGGGTAATTTATGGAGACTAACCTCATATTTGAGGGATTTAAATTTATGGGATTAGGGATGGGAATCGTATTTCTGTTTTTAATTATACTGATTGTTTGCATGAACATCATGTCAACTGTCATACATAAGTTTTTCCCTGAACCGCAACAAGGTGAAACGACACAGGAAGCACCAAAAGACAATAAAAAAATTATTGCTGCAATATCTGCTGCAATATCACATCATAGACAAGGTTAAGGAAAGTAATGGCTAAGAAATTTATAGATGTAATGGATACAACTTTTAGAGACGGTTTTCAGTCAGTTTTTGGCGGTCGTGTTCTAATGAAAGACTTTTTTCCAGCTGTTGAAGCTGCGAAAACAGCAGGAGTAAACCACTTTGAATTCGGTGGAGGAGCAAGGTTTCAATCTTTATACTTTTATTTAAGAGAAGACGCTTTTGAGATGATGGATGAGTTCAGAAAAATTGTTGGACCTGATGCAAATCTTCAAACTTTGGCTCGTGGTGTAAATACTGTAATGCTAGACACAGGTTCAAAAGAGCTCATTGATTTACATGCAAAAATGTTTAAGAAGCATGGTACTACTACTGTACGTAACTTTGATGCTCTTAACGATGTAGAGAATCTAAAGTATTCAGGTGAGAGAATTTCTCATCATGGATTAAAGCATGAAGTAGTTGTGACAATGATGGATTTACCACCTGGATGTCATGGTGCTCATGATGTTGCATTTTATGAGAAAACTCTACGTGAAATTTTAGATGCAGGTATTCCATATGACAGTATCTGTTTCAAAGATGCATCTGGTACTTCAAACCCTCAAAAAGTTTTTGAAACTATTAAAATGGCAAGAGGTCTAGTTCCAGAAGGAACACATCTCCGTCTTCATACTCATGAGACAGCAGGTGTTTCTGTCTCTGCTTATATGGCTGCATTAGAAGCTGGTATTGATGGTATAGACATGGCAGCAGCTCCTGTGTCAGGTGGTACGAGTCAACCAGACATCTTAACTATGCTTCATGCAACTAAGGGAATGAACTTTGACCTTGGTGGTTTAGAAATTGGTAAGATTTTAACTTACGAGAAAGAGTTGCAAAATTGTCTTTCTGATTACTTTATGCCTCCTGAGGCAACGATGGTTTCACCTGTGATTCCATTTTCACCAATGCCGGGTGGAGCATTAACTGCAAATACTCAGATGATGCGTGATAATGATATCATGGATAAGTTCCCGGAAGTGATTGCAGCAATGCAAGAAGTAGTTGAAAAGGGTGGTTACGGTACTTCTGTTACACCAGTTTCACAGTTTTATTTCCAGCAAGCACTTAACAATGTTATGCAAGGACCATGGAAAGCAATCGCTCCAGGTTATGGAAAAATGGTTCTAGGATACTTCGGTAAAACTCCGGTTGCTCCAGATCCAGAGGTTGTTAAGATTGCTTCTGAGAAGTTGGGCTTAGAGCCAACTACAGAAAAAGCTTTAGACATTGCAAATGCTGATCCTGAAAAGTCTTTAGAGAACTGGATTAATAGACTCAAAGAGGAAGATATAGAGATTACTGAAGAGAATATTTTTATTGCAGCAGCGTGTCAGGACAAAGGTATTACTTTCCTTAAAGGTGAAGGTGAGTTAAATGTTAGAAAAATATCAGAGATGAAAGAAGATTGTGAAGGAAGTTCAATGGGTAGTGGAAATTATACAGTAGTAGTAGATGGTCAAAAGTTTAGCGTACAAGTTGCAGAGGGTGATGCAGATATTCAAGTAACAGCAGTAAATGGTGAGAGTGCAGCTCCATCAACTCCTGCTCCGGCAGCAGCTTCGGGAGATGAGTTCGACATTAAAGCACTTCTTCCAGGTAATGTTTGGAAAATTGTTGCAAACCCAGGTCAAAGTGTAAATGAGGGTGATGTAATCATGATCTTAGAGTCTATGAAGATGGAGATTGATGTTGTAGCACCAAAAGGTGGTGTAATTAAAAGTATCAATGTAGCTACTAATGATAAGGTAGTAGAAGGTCAACTTGTAGCAGTAATGGTTTAAACGCATGAAGAAAATTACTTTAAAAATACTTGCACTTTTAATGCTTTTTAGCTTTAGTGCACTTTATGCTGGTGGAGGTGCTTCAACAGAAGCTCTTTCAACACATCAGGAAGAGACCTATCAAACACAGTCGTTTTCTAAAATGGTTGGTGGGTTTTTAGAATCGACAGGGATAAATGCTATTTTAAACCCTAGTCCTGATGAGTTAAGTGCAGATGGAAAAGAGATGAGTGATTTTCATAAATCATGGGGTCGTGTACTTATGATTTTTGTGACTTTCTTTTTATTTTGGTTAGCGATTAGAAAAGGGTTCGAACCATTATTATTATTACCAATTGCCTTTGGTGGTCTTTTAGCCAATATCCCTGTTGCAGGTATCGCTGGTGAGCATGGATTTTTGGGTGTAATTTATAATATGGGTCTTTCCAATGAGATGTTTCCAATCTTAATTTTTATGGGTGTTGGGGCTATGACAGATTTTGGTCCATTATTATCAAACCCTAAAACAGCACTACTTGGTGGTGCAGCGCAGTTTGGTATCTTTGGGACACTTGTTGGTGCAGTGGCATTAACTCAAGCAGGTTTTGCAGACTTTACATTACAACAAGCTTCAGCTATATCTATTATTGGTGGAGCTGATGGTCCGACATCTATCTTTATTGCAACTAAACTTGCTCCTGAATTACTTGGTGCCATTGCAGTTGCTTCTTATAGCTATATGGCAATGGTTCCGATTATTCAACCTCCAATTATGAAAGCGTTAACGAGTGAAGCAGAGCGTAAAATCAAAATGACAACACTTCGTCATGTATCACGTTTGGAGAAA
>JANTGV010000238.1 GCA_024762745.1 Sulfurimonas sp.
ATTAGGTTCTCCATATTACATTTTCCTAAATAGTATGCCGTGTCAAAATCTCTGTAAGATATACTACTCAGGCCACTCAAGGAATCATCGCATAAATAAATATCGCACAGGTGCCCTTTATCTAAATTTTGAGTTTGCCAAGATATAAATATAATTTTTTTTATCCATTCAAATATAGAAGTAGCTCTTTTTTTATTATTTGGATATAAATTTATACCTACAATGGGATAAGAATATTTTTGTAATCTCTCGACAGGAAAGTTATCAATCAAACCACCATCAACAAGCAATCTGTTTCCTATATTTATAGGTTTTAGAAGAGGAGTGACAGAACAGGAAGCTAAAACTAACTCCTTGAGTCTCTCACCAGATTTGAAATAGAGCGCTTGAGCATTATCTACATCTGTAGTAGCTATTTCCAGAGCAGTACTTAACTCTTCAAAACTATGCTTATCGATTAATGAGTCAAAAATATTGGCATTTGTATCTACCTTAAAGATATAACCCTTTCCAAGGCTCAATTTAAATACTTTTTTAAACTCACGGGACTTTAAAACTTCCAAAATCTCTTGAGATGTTTTTCCACATGCTAAAGAAGCGCCTATGAGTGCACCAATACTCGTACCACTTATCGCCTTTATTTTTATCCCGTTCTCTTCAAGTACAGATATAACACCTAAGTGAAACGCTCCCCTTGCGGCACCACCAGAGAGACAAAGGCTTATTTCTCTAGGAAATTGACTATCTTCCATTTACCATCCAATGTTTCAACAAGTGCTGTACAGCTTTCAACCCAATCTCCACAGTTTAAATACTTAACTCCATCAACATCTCTCATCTCAGCCTTATGAATGTGACCACAAATCACTCCATCATAATTATTTCTTTTTGCATGAGTGGCTAGTATAGCTTCATAATCCGATATGAATGAAACTGAACTCTTGATAGTGTCTTTTGCATATTTTGAGAGCGACCAGTACTTTTTTACACCAAATATTCGTCTAAAAAAGTTCACAGTGCCATTTAAATGCAGTAATAGGTCATACCCATAATCACCTAATATCGCTAACCATTTTTTAGTCATAGTAATAGAATCAAAAAAGTCACCATGGGTTACTAAATATTTTCTATTATTTAAATCTTCATATACTAGTTCATGCTCTATTATGAGTCTATCTCCCAAAACTATGGGAATAAAAGGTCTTAAAAACTCATCATGGTTACCCGCTATAAAGTAAACATTGGTATTTTTTCTTGCCTTACGAAGAATTTTCTGTATAACATCTGAGTGGGACTGCTCCCACACGAACTTGCGTTTTATAGCCCATCCATCAATAATATCACCAACCAAGTAGAGATTTTGTGATTCATAGTTTTTTATAAAATCGAGTAAATTGTCTGCTTTTGAGAACTTCGTGCCCAAGTGAATATCGGAAATAAATATAGATCTGACTTGTATAGGTTCATCCATCACTTTATAACAACCCTTAATTATTTTTAGCGATTATATTCCCTTCTGATTACAATTTGGAAGCAAAGAGTTAGAGTGTTTTTTCCTGTCCCAACCTATATAAAGCAAAGTCATACTTTAAAGGGTCATCTTTATCAAAAACTTTCAGACTCTGCGTTAACTCTATGGCAGCTTCCAAGTCATATGTCTCTCTTTTTAATAATCCCAAACGCAGTCCTACATTAAAAGTATGTGTATCTAGCGGCATGATTAAGTCAGCTTTGTCTACCGACTTCCAAAGGCCCATATCTATATTATCATCTCTGACCATCCACCGTAAAAACATCATCCAGCGTTTGAGTGCCCCTGCTCCCTTTCTCTTATTTGTAACTTTACCAATGAGAAAAGTGTAACCTCTTGATGAGTGTGGGTAAAGTTCAAGCAGCTTTAATATAGTTGCATTTATACCATCTATAACACTTCTATTTTTAGAGTATCCACTCATAAATATATCTTCTAAAGTTCTAGTTTGATGAAGCCTTTTGAGTGCTATAAAGAGAGCTATCACATCTTCACTCTTTTGAAATCTATAATAGTGAGCTGCTAAAGTTTTTTCTATCTCCTCATCACTCTGAGAAAGAAGCGAGAAATCAAGTGATTCTAAAAACTTTACAATCTGCGTAACATTTCCATAAGAAAACAGAGCACATATAAGTGAAATGGAGGGGTCTTGGTATCTGTGGGCCACTAAAATTGGGTCAAGGTTGTCTAATGAAACCTCGCCTTCCTGGTTGCGTTTTTCAACTTCAAGGTCGAGTCTCTTTTTTATATCCACTATATGCCTAGCTGGTAGAGTTTTTTTCTCTCCGAAGAACCTGCTATATTTAACTGTTTTCTATACTTTGCAATAGTTCTTCTGACCATTTTAACTTTAAACTTCTCTTGAATTAAATCAAGAAGCTTCATGTCACTCAGTGGCTTTTCACGGCTCTCCTGCTTTACCAGTCCTGTCAAAAACTCTTTTATAGCTGCGTTTGAGACATCCTCATCTATCGCAGTAGTGAAAAACTCTTTCATAGCTAGGACACCTCTATCGCAAGCTATGTATTTATTTGCGATAGCACGTGAAATAGTTGAAGGGTTGTGTCCAAACTCATCAGCTAAAGTTTTAAGTGTAAGTGGCATAATCTGACCACCTGTAAAGAACTCGTACTGATACTCAACTATCATAAGCCCTACTTTATAAAGGGTCGCTTTACGCATATCCAAGGCATCAACAAGTGACTTTGCTTCTTTTATTTTTTGGGAGATAAACTCATGTTCAACAGCGTAGGCCGTATCTATATTTATGGTTGGATAGTAGGCATTGTTTAACTTTACCTCTATCTGCTCCTCTTCATTAAAATATATCATCAGGTCCGGTACTATTTGAGCAGACTCTTCCTGATACTCAATTGCAGGTGGATTTTTAAAAGTAGCTATAGTCTTCATAACTTCACTAAAGTGCTCTCGATTAGAAAAGCTATGCATCTCTTGCAGGTTATTGATTAACTCTAGTGCCAAAGGATAGGCTGCATCACTTATCTCAGAACTCTCAAGCTGAAAAAGAAAAGACTCTGCTAAATCTCTAGCACCTATTCCAACTGGCTCAACATGAGCAAAACG
>JANTGV010000239.1 GCA_024762745.1 Sulfurimonas sp.
TATAAACCAGCTAGCACCAACTAAGTACATACCGTGATTTATAAATGCGTAAGAGACTAAGAAAAAAAAGATAAAAAGTAAGAATGGAGTTGTTCGATATACATTGACTTTAGACTTTCTAATGTAGAAAATAGTATAAAGTGAGAAGAAGATGATAAAAAGGTTTATCACTACTTGTACATAGTCCTCTTGCAGTAGTCTAACTACCAGAAGAATACTAAGCATAAGGATAACACTGCTTAAAATAGTATTGAAGAGTGTATAGAAGAGCTTTAACTCATATTCACTATCTTTAAAGTTAAAACCACTCTGTAAAAAAGTTTTTAAACTCATGGTTAGTCCTTCACATATTTTACCTCAAATAGTGTTAAAGAACAAATTTTAGATATATTTTATGAGAACATCTTTTTCATAGCTGTAAAGAAAATTTTAAACAGACCACTGTTGCCTACAGTTTTATTAATAAACTCATCATATGTTGTCTTGTTTTCTTCAAGAAATCCTCGTAAAAATAGCTCACTTGCCTCTATGCCATCCTCTTTTTCTATTTTTAAAAGAGTTGCATAAATAGGAGCCATAGTCTCTATAGCTTTTCTTGGAGCCGCTTTTCTAAACGCAGTATAAGATATAATCTCATTTGAAATTGGATCGACTTTTGGTTCAAAATCTGTTACAACCCAATAATAGCTACCATCTTTTGCCAAGTTCTTAACTACAGCTATGAAGTTTTCACCTTTTTGTATTCTATCCCACATCAGCTTGAATGCAATCTTAGGCATATCAGGATGTCTTACGATACTATGCGGTTTCCCAAGAAGTTCTTCTTCACTGTATCCACATATCTCAACGAAATAATCATTGGCATAGGTTATTATACCTTTGGCATCTGTTTTAGAAACTATGTATCTTGTGTCACTTAGTTTTATTTCGTTATCTGTGGGTACTGGTTGTTTCATGGGGTTTTCACTTCTATATTAATTTCTGTTATTATATTGTTTTTATTAAATTTATGCAATAATAATGGAAATTATTTTACTCTTAAGGTGACAGTTTATGGACAAAGAGAAAACGATAGAGGCTATTGTGAATGCAAGAAAGGCTCATGAAAATCAGATGAAAAAAATTGTTGCCTTATTAAACGGAAAAGAGGTTGAAAACCCTACGGCAGTTTCAAAAACAGAGTGTGATTTTGGTAAATGGTTGTACGAGGGAGATAACCATTTAAAAGAGATATTGGGAACGCTTTTTTATACTAACCTAGAGACACTGCACGCTAGATGGCATGTAGAGTACTCTAGACTTTTTGAGATATTTTTCAAACCAAAGAAAAAAGGCTTTTTTTCAAAAGCATTTGGTTCAAAAAAAGTTGCTGAAATGGATATGGATAAGGCAAAACTCTACTACTCGGAACTTGAAGCAACTACAGCTGAATTATTAAAAGCTATCGCTTCGTCTCAAAGAAGAATCGAGGCTCTTAAAGAGAGTAAGTTTCATTAAGCAGTCTCTAAAAAAGATGCCCCATGTCATCTTTTTTAGTCTGTATATAACCTTGGTTATGCTTATTTGTCTGCATGATGATAGGCACTCTTTCAACTATCTTGATATCACTTATTGATTTTACTTTGTCAGGGTTATTTGTAAGAAGCTTTATTTTATGAATATTAAAATGGTGAAGTATATAGGTCACTATTTCGTACGTTCTCTCATCTGCAGCAAAGCCTAGTTGATGGTTTGCCTCTATGGTGTCTAGACCTTGGTCCTGAAGAGCGTAAGCATTTATCTTGTTTAGGAGACCGATATTTCGACCCTCTTGTCTAAGATATATAACCATACCATTTGTTTTTTCTGCTAACTCTAGGGCATACTCAAGTTGATCGCGACAGTCACATTTGAGACTTCCTATGGCATCACCTGTCAAACACTCAGAATGGACTCTTACTATAGGCGTTTCTTCAAGTCTTTCTTTATATATAACGAGGTGCTCTTTAAAACCATCTTTGTGTGATTCTTTAAAGGCTTTTACTTTAAAGTTGCCAAATCTAGATGGCAGGTTTGCTACTTCGGAAATCTGTATATTCATTATTAATCTTTAAAAGGGTAAAATATTTTTTCAAAAAAGAGATTATAGCAAATAATTATAAAAATAAAGGCTTTAGTATGTTTCAAAGATTCCGTAGAACTCGTTTAAATAAGCATCTTCGTTCATTAGTCCGTGAGACGAATGTAAATGTTGAGGATTTTATCTACCCTCTCTTTATTCGTTCAGGAGAAGGCATAAAAACTGAAGTAAGTTCTATGCCTGGAGTTTACCAGATGAGTATAGATGAGGCTATTAAAGAGTGTGATGAGTTGAAAAAGCTCGGACTTTACTCCATCATTCTCTTTGGAATTCCTGACGTAAAAGACTCTATAGGTTCAGATTCTCTTTGTGAGCATGGGATTATCGCTTCTTCTATTCGCGCGATCAAAGAAGCTCATCCAGATATGTTTGTTGTAACAGATTTGTGTTTTTGTGAGTATACGGATCACGGACACTGCGGTATCATAGATGAAAAAAATGAGACGGTAAATAATGATGCAACACTTGAGATATCAGGGCAACAGGCCGTTATTCATGCGAAGGCTGGAGCTGATATGATAGCACCATCGGGTATGATGGATGGTATCATCGAAGTGTTACGAAGTTCATTGGATGAGGCAGGGTATGAGAATCTGCCTATTATGGCATACTCAACCAAGTTTGCTTCTGGATATTATGGACCATTTCGTGATGTCGCAGAGTCAAGTCCTAGTTTTGGAGACCGTGCATCGTATCAGATGGATCCTGCTAACCGTCGTGAAGCTATAGCTGAGTCTATCGAGGATGAGGCACAGGGTGCAGATATACTTATGGTAAAACCAGCACTCGCTTATCTTGATATAGTTCGCGAGATAAAAGACAACACTTCATTGCCAATGGCTGTTTACAATGTAAGTGGTGAGTATGCGATGCTTAAAATGGCTGGAATGAATGACTTAATCGATTATGACAGAGTGGTTATGGAGACTATGGTTGCGTTTAAGCGAGCCGGTGCAGATATTATTATTTCGTATCACGCAAAAGAGGTTG
>JANTGV010000240.1 GCA_024762745.1 Sulfurimonas sp.
AAGGGGAGTAGTGTGTTTTTTTTATAGACTCCTCATCAAAAGGGTACTCATAGTTATTGCAGTAGTCTAAAATAGTTTCATATGCTTCGTTTATCTGCATACTCATCTTTGTTGCTTTTTCTGGATTATCTTTATGTTTGTCAGGATGCCATTTTTTCATAAGCTGTTTATACTTATGTTTAATCTCTTTAAGTGTGGAGGTCTCACGAAGTCCAAGGAGTGATTTGGACTTTATGATTTTTTCAAAGGAGGACAAGTTTTAGTCTTGTTGTTGTCTCATATATGCCGGAATATCTAAGTAGTCACCATCAAGCTCACCACCAACAACTAGACGAGGACGAACTTTAGCAACTGGAGGAGCTGGTGTCTCACTTACATAGTCTTCATTATTTGTAAGATCTTTTTCAAAACCAGTAGCAACGATAGTTATCTTGATATAGTTTTCAGCTATATTTTCATTTGTAGATGTTCCCCAGATAACTTCAGCATCATCGTGAGCACTGTCATGAACTACTTCCATAGCTTCTGCAAGTTCCATCATAGGAAAATCAGGGTGCATACTAAAGTGAACTAAAACACCCATTGCACCATTAATAGACATATTGTCAAGCAGTGGAGACTCAATAGCAGCTTTGATAGCTTCATACGCAGCATTTTCACCTTCATGCTCACCAACACCCATAAGTGCCATACCTTTATGGCTCATTACAGTTTGTAAGTCGGCGAAGTCAAGATTGATATCATTCTCTCCACTTGAAAGAATAACACCAGAAGTTCCGCTAACAGCTTGAGCTAAAACGCTGTCTACTATTTTAAAGCTCTCTTTTAAACCTAGTTTTCTATCGATGATAGAGAGAAGTTTGTCATTAGGAATAACTACAATGGAGTCACTCTCTTTTTTAAGTTCCTCTAAACCAGACTCTGCAAGTTTAAGACGTTTACGTCCTTCAAACATAAAAGGTTTTGTGACGATTGAGATAGTTAAAGCACCAATCTCCTTTGCAATCTGAGCAACTACAGGAGCAGCACCCGTACCTGTACCACCACCAAGTCCAGCAGAGATAAATACGATATCTGCACCCTCTAGAGCACTTCTTATTTCGTCATAGTTCTCTAATGCAGAGTCTTTACCAATAGATGGCTTCATACCAGCACCAAGACCTTTAGTAAGTTTAGTACCTATCTGAATCTTAGATGCAGCACTTGTTTCACTAAGTACTTGTGCATCAGTATTGATAAGCATCATCTCGATTCCCTCAACACCTTCATTGATCATATGGCCAATCATATTACCGCCACCGCCACCAACGCCAACAGCAATAATTCTTGCTCCTGTTATATCATTTGCTTCTTCAACTAAAAATGGTTCCATTATCTCACTCCTTTAAAATAACTGGGTAGCCCAGTTCCAAAACTTGCTAAAAGAACTAGCTTCATCACTCTTCTTATCTTTCTTCGACACTTCCAGGTTCACCATTTGTTCCTTAGATTCCTCTTCTGATGGAGCTACTGGAATATCAAGTTCAGGGGTGAAATTAACACTGCTGTCTGCACTTGGAGTCTCGTTTGTATGTCTTACTCTTTTGTTCACATCGATTTCATATGCAGTGTATGGAGTACTTGCATAAATTACAAGACCAATTGCACTTGAGTACTCTGGATCTCGAAGGTTGTCAAAAAGGCCGTCCATTTCAAGAGGGCGAGCTAGACGAACGGGTACGGATCCAAATGTTGCAACGGCAAGGTCTCTAATACCATCCATTTTAGAAAAACCACCAGTAAGGACGACACCGGCACCTATCTGCTCTTTTAGACCACTGTTTTCTATAAATTGAGCGAGTATCATAAGTGTCTCTTCAACCCTTGCAAAGATTACATTGTGTACAACTTCTAAAGAGACTTCGTGAGTTGTTGTCTCATCTCCAATAATTGGTAGTTCTATTAGGTCATTACTAGGGGTTAAAAGAGAACCATGTGTTAGTTTCACACTGTCGGCTATATTTAACGGAGTGTGAAGAGCCATTGAGAGGTCACTTGTAACATGGTTTGAACCTACACCAAGAAAATCATTGTATCTAATAGAGTTACCAGAGTGAATACATATGTTACATGTATTTCCACCCATATCTATTACAGCTACACCAAGCTCTTTTTCATCAACATTCAAGGTTGCAATAGAAGAGGCGTATCCAGCTAGAACAACATTTTCAACTTCCACACCGGCACCGTTAACAGCTTTTTTAAGATTGTTAAGATTTGACTTTTGAGTTGTAATGATATGTGTTTCTACTTCAAGTCTTGAAGCATTCATACCCAATGGGTCTTCTATAAAATCTTGATCATCAACTTTAAAGTTAAATGGAAGCGCGTGAAGTACTTCATACTCATTTGGTATATTTGCATTATATAAAGAGGTGTGCATAACACGTTCAATCTCTTTAAAGCTAATCTCTTTTGATTGGATATTAACGATTCCATTTGAGTTTAAGCTTTTTGTATATGCTCCAGAGATTGAAACAATAGCACTGTTAACATTACTACCGGAGACGCGTTTGGCATCTTCAACTGCAGTTTTTATAGATCTTGCTGCAAGCTCTATATTTGTAATGCTTCCTTTTTTAAGGCCTTGTGCTTTAGTTGTTCCTGCACCAGTTATAGCGATTGAGTTATCATCGCCTATCTGAGCTATTATCGCACATATTTTAGTAGAGCCAATATCAATGGCTAAAACAGTTCTACTCAATTTAGAGTCCTTGAATAAATATCTCAGTTTCGTACGTATTTTGAAGACTTTTTATAAGAGCTTCATTAAATATTGTACTTTTCAATCTAGCAACTAATTCACGTTGGTCAATATTTGAATTATCAAGCATTTTCTGTTCCAAAATATCATAAAGAATGATTTTTCCACTATTTAATACTATAAAAGATCTTTTTTCTTTACTAACAAATAGTTTTTGCAGAAACTCTCCCGCTTCTTCTTTTTCTAAATTGCTCAGTTTATCTACATCTGTTGCAGTAAGAAACTCAGTAGTGTCACCACTAAAAGTTTCAAGGGAAGAGTTTGCTAACTCGAGAAGTTTTGTTTTTTTGGCTTGAGCA
>JANTGV010000241.1 GCA_024762745.1 Sulfurimonas sp.
TTGAAGTTGTTAAAAACGAAAAAATCAACATCATCCCAGGTTTTGAAACATATATCGGTTCAATCCGTTCTGTAAAATCTATCGCTGAGCAAATGGGTGCTGACTTTACTATGATTGGTGATCACTCTGACCAGTGGGATATGCCAGCTGGTGAGTACTCAATGTTCTCAGGTGGTACATCGATAGCTGATGCAAAAGCTTGTAAAAGTGCAAAAGCTACTATATCTTTACAGAAATATGCTACAACTAAAACTATGAAAATGGTTAAAAAGCGCTGGAAGCATGATGGTGGTTTCTCTAACCCTGTAGGACTTAAAGGTACTGATGAGTTTGTTATGAAATTAGCAGAACTTACTGGTAACGAAGTTCCTGAGTCACTTAAAGTAGAGCGTGGTCGTCTTGTAGATGCTATGCAGGATTCTTATCCGTATATGCATGCTAAAAAATTCGCTATCTGGGGAGATCCTGACTTTTTAGTTGGTGCAGTATCTTTCCTTTTAGAGATGGGTGCTATTCCAACTCACGTTCTTTGTCACAATGCTCCAAGAGGTTGGGAAGAAGAGATGAGAGCTATGCTAGATACTTCACCACGTGCTGAAGAGTGTCATGTATGGGCTGGTAAAGATCTATGGCACATGAGAAGTTTACTTTTCACTGAGCCTGTTGACTTTATGATCGGTAACTCTTATGGTAAAGAGCTTATGCGTGATACTGGTACTCCGTTAATCTATATCGGTTTCCCAATATTTGACCGTCACCATTTACACCGCTATTCAATCAGTGGATACGATGGTGCAATTAACTTATTAACTTGGATTACAAATAAAGTCCTAGATCAACTTGATGAAGATACAAAAGGTATCGCTTCAACTGACTACTTCTTTGACTTGATTCGTTAATATTTTAAATTTTTCCCCTAAATTTGTGCCTCTTCTTTGAGGCACACTTCTTCTCAAACATCTTTCTAGTACACTATATGCACAAACTCCTATAAAAGGATAATTATGAGCGTACAAGAGCAGATAAAAGCTAACCTAATGAAAGAGATTTATACAGATATCGATAAGATGTATGACTTTATGGAACAGCATTATGTTTTAAGCGAACACCACCGTGATTTAATCATCAAACACCTCAATAAATTTAAAGACCAGATCTATTTAGTTTCGGAAAATTCAAAGTTGTCGTAATGAAGCACCATGTTGTAATAGAGAAGCTATGTTTGTGTGCATTAAAGTACAAAACAGAACAAATACGTAGTTTCAACAGTAAAGATGAGGCACTTCAAGAGGCACATGAATGGGCTGAGGACCTCAGTAACTCTTTTTGTGGTAAACATGCTTTTGATGTTGTAGAAGTAGATGAAAACTATGTTATATCTGTTGAATCAGGCGGTTTTAGTGAACCTTGTGAGATTTAAGACAGATTTTCTCTTATTTAGAACATTTAATGCAGTAAGTCTTATGTAAATTAAATTTTAAGAATAAAAGGACTAAAAATGGAATATCATGTAGTAGTAGAAAAGATGTGTGGATGTGCAAAAAGAAAAGATATGCCTCAGATTAAAACATTTGATGATCAAGAGAATGCACAAAGGGTTGCGCGTGCATGGGCACAAGAGTTGAATGAGACATTTTGTGGTAAGCATGAGTTTGATGTTGTGCCAGTGGATGACAATTTTGTTATCGCTATGAGTGAAGGGAGTTATTAACAGTTTTACTCTTGAAAAAAAGGATATTTTATGATTATTGGAGTACCAAAAGAGATTAAAAGTGATGAGTTTCGTGTGTCTATGACTCCATCGGGTGTAAAAGAGTTGGTAAAAGAGACACACTCTGTTTATGTTGAAAAAGAGGCAGGAGCAGGGAGTGGGTTTAGTGATGAAGAGTATCTAAATGCAGGAGCAGTAGTAGTTGATACTGCGAAAGAGGTTTTTGATATCTCTGAAATGATTGTGAAGGTAAAAGAGCCAATAGAGAGTGAATATAAGCTATTTAAACAAAACCAAACTCTTTTTACCTACCTCCATTTAGCTGCCGATAAAATGCAAACAGATTTTTTACTTGAAAAAGGGATTAGAGCCTTTTCTTATGAAACCCTGGAGATAGATAGACGTTTACCTCTACTTGAACCTATGAGTGAAGTAGCAGGAAAAATGGCATCGCTTATGGCAGCTGTGCATCTAGGAAAATATCATGGTGGAGTAGGGATTTTAGCTGGTGGTGTAGTTGGTACATCAAGGGCAACAGTTATGGTCTTGGGTGGTGGTGTTGCCGGAAAATCCGCTGCAGAAGTTGCTGCAGGGCTTGGCGCTGATGTGGTAATATTTGATATTAATACGCAGAGACTACACTATCTAAATGATACTTTACCTGCGAATGTAGCGACTCTTTACAGTGCCCATGATACCATCGCTTCTCATTTACCAAAATGTGACATTGTGATTGGTACTGTTTTAATTCCAGGAGCAAAAGCACCAAAACTCATAACTAAAGATATGTTAAAGTTGATGAAGAAAGGGAGTGTATTAGTTGATGTCTCTATAGATCAGGGTGGGTGTTTTGAGACATCACGTCCAACTACCCATAGTGAACCGACTTTTGTAGTTGATGGTATAGTGCACTACTGTGTTGCAAATATGCCAGGAGCCTACCCTCGAACCTCGACATATGCTCTAACAAACGCAACACTGAAATACATTAAAGATTTAGCGAAGTTTGGGGCAACTGATGTGTGTCAAAATAACTCTGTTATGATAAGTGCACTCAATACTTTCGACGGTGTTTTATATAACGAGGCTGTTGGTGTAGCTCACGATATTAAAAGTGAGACTTTCTTACTTTAGCTGTGATTAAATATAACTAAAGGTCTTCCAAAAGGCACTTTTGCTTTACGTGAGAGTGCCCATAAAACTTCATAGTTTGGAGGGTATTTTGGAAACCATCCATCCCCATCTGTAAAATATAAAAGCATAGTATTCATTGGAAGATTTGCTTCTATAAAGTCAAAAGTGGGGCGATAATCTGTTCCACCACCACCTTTAAGTGCAAAGTCCATTTTCTCCCCACCTTGAAATGTGTAGTGAGCATGTACTTTTGC
>JANTGV010000242.1 GCA_024762745.1 Sulfurimonas sp.
GAACCTCTTTCTCTATAGCCTTTTTTAAAATATCTTGTATAAATCGTGAAACACCGTTTAAATCACAAAAGGTGTCGGTAAATAGTAAAATTTTCATATCTTATCCTATGTTTAATAATTTAATATTATTGATTTTTATGATTATTTTATACAAAATGAGTAACAAAGATATTACAGAAAGATTATGAAATTGATAGACTTAGGTTTAAAGATGCTCTTCGCTTCTGTCATAAGACTCCCTTTATTTTTTTATAAAAATATGTTATAGAAAAACGATAACAAAACTATAAGATAATGTTTACAGTTTGATAACAAAGAGAAAAATGAAAAACTAACGCTCCATTTGAAAAACATCATCGCGTTTTTATTAACATTTTGCTACTCTAAGCCAAAACTAGTAAATGGATTAATTATGCTTATAGATGGACACGGACGAACCGTTAATTACCTTAGAGTTTCACTTACAGAACGCTGTAACTTTAGATGTCAGTACTGTATGCCAGAGAAACCCTTCTCTTGGGTTCCTAAAGAGAATTTGCTTTCGTTTGAAGAACTCTTTATGTTTATAAAAGTAGCCATTGATGGTGGGGTGACCAAGATTCGTCTGACAGGTGGAGAGCCTTTGTTACGCGAGAACCTTGATGGTTTTATAAAAATGATTCATGACTATAAACCCGACATTGATTTGGCACTCACCACCAATGCGTTTTTACTTCCCCAAGTGGCACAGCAGTTAAAAGATGCTGGGCTCAAACGTTTAAATATCTCTTTAGATTCATTAAAAGCTGATGTGGCACATAAAATTGCTGGAAAAGATGTGTTGTCTCAAGTGCTAAAAGGGATAGATAAAGCTTTAGAGGTAGGGCTAGGAGTGAAAATTAATATGGTTCCACTCAAAGGTATTAATGACGATGAGATTGTTGATGTCATGGAGTATTGTCGAGAGCGACATATAAAAGTACGTTTTATAGAGTATATGGAGAATCGTCACGCCTCAAAGTCCTTACAAGGGATGCATGGAAGAGAGATTTTAGACAAAGTAAAAGAGAAGTATACCATTCATGCCTTAGGTCGTGAGGGGGCAAGTCCCTCTTTTAACTATAGCATAGAAGAGACAGGGTATGAGTTTGGTCTCATAGACCCCCACAAACATGACTTTTGTGAAAACTGTAACCGTATTAGGCTTACAGCAGAGGGAAATCTGATTCCTTGTCTCTACTTTGACGAAGCGATGAGCATCGCTAAGTCGGTCAGAGCAGGAGACATTCAGGGTGCAGCCGATGTTCTAGCACAAGTACTCAAAGACAAACCCAAAGAGAACCGTTGGAGTGAAGAGAATCCAAATGAAGAGAAAGAGATTTCATCTCGGGCTTTTTATGAGACAGGTGGGTAAAAGCTGAGTTCGACGGAATACCATAAAGAGTATTTTTAAAGTGCTACAACTCTTGTTCATACTCTTTTAGTAACGTGTCAATATCCTGAGGATGATTCAACATCTCTTTAATATAATAGAGACTAGAAGATGTTCCTTTAATGCTACAGGTTAGGTTAATGGTCACGCCACTGTTATTAATGGTTGCACAGGAGTCATCTCGTTGCTGAATCCACTTTCGTTGAACTACTTTTAATCTATTTTTTTGGGATGTTGAAAGTTTTTTTCTTAAGGTTTTATAGCTATGATTTAACTTATCATCGAGAATATTATAAATCTTTCCAGAGCAGTAGACTTTGTCATATTTATTGGTAACATTCATACAGTTTGAGATATTTTCTTGAATAATTTGGTTTGTTAGTTTTCGTACTTCGGACTCTTTAATTTCAGCGTGACTGCTTAAGGTTAATATGAGAAGAAGTAGGGTTTTTTTAGGAAGATGCATTGTAGACCTTTTGAGAAATTTATATGTCAACCTGAGTTCCACGGAATACCATAATCACAATTTTACGAGGTTTTTCATAGGTAATCTTTCCTAAATAAAATTCTTGAATTAGCTACGGCTAGTCCTACAAATTTGATTTTGAAAATCTTACTTATTTTTAGGATTTTGTGGATATAGTATTCCGTCGAACTCAGGTTGTCACAAAAGTATAGCCAATAAAAGGTTTTAAAATTTAATTAATAAGATAGATTTTGACTATATCTGTATGTTGGAGGTGTAATATTCTATCTAAAGTGTATATTCTACTCCACAAGACGATATGAAGAGCAATGAAGATAAAGGGAGAAGCATGAATCAAAAACAATACAAACAAAACTTAGAAAATGCCATAGAGGAGTTAGAAAAGTTAGAGCTTTATCGACTTGATAATGATACAAAACTACTCAAAGAGGCATTTGACATACTCTATAAAAATGAACTTTTTACCCTTTACAAGGTAGAGAAAGCTCTGCACAATGAGTACAAGTTTATACTCTTTTCACACTTGACCAAACTCTCTGGAAGCTTGGCATTTTTAGCCATACAGATACTCGCAGCCAATGCGATTATGGTCGGAAATGGATTTCCAAAATGTGAAGAGTATTTTGCCAAACAGTGTGGAATTGCGATTAATCATCTTCGGGCTCCTGTGACGGTGGTTTCTGCTACTAAGAGTAAAGAGGGTTATCTATTAAATGGAACCCTAACTTGGGCAAGTGGTTATGGGATATTTGATACCTTGTTGATTGGTTTTCATTATGATGGGTTTGAGTATGAGGCAATGGCACCCTTTAAACGCTCTGAAACGTTTAATATAGGGGAGGTGGTTACCAGTTTTGTAGGAAATAGCATGGCGACGGTTAATATTGAATTAAAAGAGTTTTTTATACCCTTTGAGGAGGTGGTCTCTTCGCAGATAATGGGCAACTATACCCGAGCCAAATCGGTCTCTAAGACGATTCACTTTGCACTCTATGGTTTGGGCGTTGGAGCGATTGATATGTTAAAGGATCAAGAGTTAAAAGAGAGGGCTTCTACGAAGTTAGAGTTGATCAAAGAGCAATTTCTCAATACTAAAGATGGAGCTGTTATGGACAACTTACGGATCGAACTCTTTATGTTGGTACAGAAGATTATTACCACAGGGATGGTACTGTATGGAGG
>JANTGV010000243.1 GCA_024762745.1 Sulfurimonas sp.
ATTTATTAAGTCTAGGTTATACTTACTAACACTTTGCTAACAAATAATTATTATAATTTCGCATACTAAGAAAGTATATTAAATAAAAATAAGGAATTTTAAATGAAAAAAATTATATTTGGTCTAGTGACATTATTGGCCTTCTCAAATCTATTTGCAGGTTATGATATTAACAAATGTACTGGTTGTCATGGTGCTAACTTTGAAATTAAAGCATTAAGCAGTAGTTCAAAAGTTGTTGCTCATATGGATGAAGTTGAAATAGTAGAAGTATTAAAAGCTTATAAAAAGAGAGAATATGGTGGACCATTAAGAGCGATGATGGAAGCGCAAGTTGCACAATATAGTGACAAAGATTTCGAAGATATGGCAAAAGAGATTAAAAGCCTTTCTCTATAAATAATATATAATCACTAGTGTAAACTTTAGGGTTTACACTAATTAATTACTCTCGATACCACCTCTACCATAACTCTATCTCGATTATCTTGCATGCTACCCTTATCTAACTGTTTAACATTTAATTGTAAAATTACACATAACTTAACCTTTTTATGAGTTAAGTGAAAAATCTAGGAGATAGTATGAAAAATATAATTATTATTAGTTTGGGTCTAATAACTTTACTCACAACAGGATGTGTTACAAAAGGAACACATGAAGCAACGCTTGCAGAGCTTGGCAAGACACAAGAGTCGTTATATACAGCAAACTCAAAGATAAGTGAGCAGAAGCAAAAAATAGATAAACAAAATGCAGATATAGAAGCTCAAAAACGAGAAATAGATAAAAATTTAGAAGAGATTTTAAAAACGAATAGTGAGCTTGCAAAACTCTCAGAGAATAAGTCAGTACTTTCAAAAGAACTTGAAGAGTCACAGAAACTATTAAACTCATCAGAAGCTCAACTTGAAACTATGCGTCAAATTGAGGCAGAGACTAAAAAACGTAATGAAATATATGCACATTTTGTAAATGAGTTACAGAAAATGATTGATGGAGGACAGTTAACTGTTAGTATTGAGAAAGGTCGTATCGTGATTAATCTGCCGGATAATATTCTTTTTGCTACAGGACGTTCAAGTCTGAACCTTGAAGGTCAAGAAACTCTTAAACAGGTTGCAGCTGTTTTAAAAGAGTTTTCAGATCGTAGTTTTCAAGTTGAAGGACATACAGATAATATTCCTATGAAAAGCACTAAGTATCCAAGTAACTGGGAACTTTCAACTGCACGTGCAATGAGTGTAGTGCATTTGATGATAGCAGAAGGTGTTGATGCAAAAAATATATCTGCAGCTGGATTTGGAGAGTTTCAACCAAGAGCTAACAATGAAACTAAAGAGGGAAGAGCACTTAATCGCCGTATAGAGATTATTATGCTCCCTAATCTTGAGATCCTTTCTAATGAGTTGCCAAAGGTCATATAAACTGTAGATTATTGAAGTTCTTTAAGTAGAGAACTTCAATCTCAATCCTTATTCTTTCTTAAATAAAAATATTAATAGTTTGTTAACAGAATTTAATTATAATCTGTATCACATAAAGGAGTTTTTAAATGAAGAAAGTTGTATTTGGCCTTATTGCTCTATTAGCTTTTCAAAATTTATTCGCTGCATATAATATTAACCAGTGTACGGGCTGTCATGGTGCTAAGTTTGAGATTAAAGCACTCAACGGCAGTAAAAAAGTTGTTGCTGATATGAGTGAACTTGAAATTGCAGAAGTGTTAAAAGCTTACAAAAGGGGAGAGTATGGTGGAGCATTAAGAAAAATGATGGAAGCACAAGTAATAAGGTTTAGCGACGAAGAGCTAGAAAGTTTGGCTAAAGAGATAAAAAGTCTTTAGACTTTAAGAGTTTTTCTACTCCTCAGAAAGTAAAATTGGCAATTTTATAATAAACTCAGCTCCCTTAAGTTCGTGTGATTTAAACCTGTAAGTTGAGTTTTTAGCTCTGATAGTTCCATTGAGGTTGTTTGTTACCATCTCGTGTACTATATAAAGACCTAAACCTGTACCTTGCTTTGTCTCTTTTGTACTAAAGTAAGGATCAAATATTTTCCCTATCAGCGTTTCATCTATCCCACCGGCTGAGTCTTTAATAGATATACGTAGCTGATTTTCATGAACTGTTGTATCAATAAAGATGTATCTTAAGTTTACTTCTAAATTATTCTCGTTTATTGCATCTTTAGCATTGTTGATTATATTTAGTAAAACTTGTATGAGATTTGCATCATCTAAATGAAGAGTAGCATCTTCAATAGTCTCTATAAGAGTTATATTATCATGGTAGAGAGAGTCTTTGAGCAGTGATTTTGTATTTTCAATAATATCTTTTATTTGAACATCTTGAGCGTTCTGTTGACTTGGAGTTAAAAAGTTTTTAAACACTTCTATAGTCTCAGAGAGGTATTTAATTTGATTGGATGTAGACTCGATACATTTGAAAAGCTCTTTTTCATCAATTTTGTTTTCAAGTTTTGCTGATATTTCCAGCATACTTATATTTAGTGACATCGCATTTAATGGTTGTCTCCATTGATGTGCAATATTTGAGAGCATATTTCCCATAGCAGTCATTTTTGCCTGTTCTATGATGAGGGAGTGTTGTTTCTCAATCTCTGTTTGTTTATTGTTTATTTCCTGTTGTAAAATTTTTTTAGTCAATAAAAACTTTTTATTTGTTAGGTAATAGAGAACAGATATAAGAAGAAGTAGGAAAAGAATTAGGAAAAGCAGTATAAAGGGATATATATCTTTATGTTGAAACTTTATTTTATATATATCATCTGAATTATGTTTGTAGATAAAACTATCAAGATTCACATCATTATGAATATAGCCAAGAATTTTATAGATATCAATTATATTGTGGAGCTTTTCTTTGTCAATATGAAACATGAAACCATACTCATCATACGCATGTTCTTTGAGAGCTTTAGCTTCTTCTATAAGGTGAGTAAGGGATTTGTTCTGAGTATTATAGTTTTTAAAGATTATTTCAGCGCTCTCTTCAATATTCTTGAAAGCATAATCCCAACCTTTTTTTGAGGCAATATAGAAATTCTTAGTG
>JANTGV010000244.1 GCA_024762745.1 Sulfurimonas sp.
TTTTAATTATATAGATGAAGATAGAACACTTCTTATTGATGACATCTCCTTAAAAACAGTAGGAGAATTTGGCTACTTTAAAAGCTCACAAAAAAATCGAAGTGATATATACACCATAGATAAATACCTAAAATCTCTTCATTATATGCTAACAGCCACTGAAAGAGAAGGCCTAAAAAGTCAAGTAACTCTTGTTGTAGGAAGAAAATTCATTGTAAATCAGGAGCATGGGTTTGTATTTATTGCCCCTTATTTACATGAAGAGGTAATGCCAAAAGAGTTTAAGGAGAGAATGCGAATTTTAAAAGTAGAGCCTAAACTGCGGGGATATCTATATAAAAACCAAGATGCTTTGAAAGTGATTACTCAGTTACTTTCTTAGTTTTGTTCGTATCTCTATTTACTCCATAAACTTTCATTGTAAAGCTTGACTTTATCATCTCACTATCTCGTTTGAAGTTAATAGGAAACTCTACTCCAATTATCCAGTCACTCTTATTTACAGCATCTAGAAAATCATAAAAACTCTTTGGTGAACTAATCTTAGAGCTTGTATTTACCTCATAAGAGACAAACTCATCTTGATCACTTAGTTTTGAGAGCTTAGAGAGTGTTAAAGATGAAAAGTAATCTCTATGCTGCTTGACAAATCTTTCTTGATTAAATGTCGTATCAAACGCAGTGATTAGATGTCTGTTCTCTCCCTGTAGCTCTTTAAGTCTCTGTTCAACATCATTATGAAAATTTTGATACTTTCTCAACTCTCTTGATGCCTTTTTATATGCAACCTTATCTTCTCTAAACTCTTTTCCTTTAGGAATCAATACTAAAAATGAAAACAGAAGAACAAATATGAGTAAAAATACTAAAATAGAGAGTAAATAGAGATTCTGGCGAGACACATTAATCTTCATTATTTCTCTCCTCGCCAAAGCTTAACTCTTCATCCACATAGTTTGTTGAGACAAAACGCAACCATCCATTTTCTGCAGGATAGAAACTACTGTATGTTCTATGGAATATAGAACGAAGTGGTGCCTGGAGCATAAAGTTATAAACATCCTTATTCGGTGTAACTCCATAAAGAATTAAACCATTTTCTAAAAGTCTCGCCTCTGAAAGTGTTATACGCTGCGGGACTAAGTCAAATAGGTTTGCAATAGAGTCTTTTAAAACACTGTTTTGTGTATAAACCTTTTGAGCTAACAAAACCTCTTTTTCAACAAAAGCAATTTGATCTTTCATTTTTACAATATTATTCTCAAGTTCTAAGCGAGTAGATGCTATCTCATTCATATCTTCTACATATGAATAATCTTTAATTAGTAAGAAAAAATATGTAATGAACAACATTGCAATGGTAATTGTGAAAAATGTCACTAAAAGCTGTATCTCTTTAGTAAACGCACTCTTGCTACGAGGTCTTATATAACTATACTTCATATACCGACCTCCGCCCTTGCAAGTTCTGCAACCTCAACACCAAGTTCTAGATGTCTTACATAAACACTTAAAAACATCTCCTCTTCCAAATAACGTTTTAGCTCTGTGGAGACACCTACAGTATCTGCTATGTAAACATTTTCTAAAAACTGGCTCTCATATTTTGCATCTTTATAAAAATAGTTAATTGAGCTTTGTATGAGTGAGAATCTTTGATAGTCCTCATTAAACCCACTCTCACTCTCTTCAGCCAACTCCTCTTCTTCGTGGTGAAACTCCTCTTCAACATCTTTATTTTCTGAGAACTCATCAATCTCTTCAAGAGAGTCCAAATCTTCTATATCACTAAGATCTTCAAATGCATCGCTACTGTCAATAACATCAACTTCTTCCAAATCTATCCCATCTTCTAAATCCAACTCCTCTTCTGAGTCACCAAGAAGTAAGTCATCTCTCTCATAAGAACTTTCCATATCCAGATGTTGTGCAAAAAGTAGCTTAGAGTTATCAAATACACTCAAAGACAAAAAGCCATCTTGCACTAAAATGTACATAGCAAGATGTGTATCTATTTTATCTTTAAAGAAGTTCGTCAAAATACTATATGGCGAAAAGATAAAATCTACACCTACATCTTTATACCTTCTTTCTATCTCATATAAGTCTGACTTCGATGTATAATAGGTCCACTTTTCATCATGGCACTTATACTCACTAGCACTTACATCATAATAGTATGAGAGTCTACTCTTAGCACAGGTAGGAAGCGCACCTTGAGATGAAGACATATCTAAAACTGATATATAATGATATGGAGACTCTTTTGTAAAAGAGTTAATAAAACTGAGCATATCCTCACTCATTTTTATCGTTTCAAAACTCTCTTCAAAATTATCTATAACACCGTTTTGTGAGCATATTTCTACGTAAACATCTGTTGAAGTGGTTTTAACAACAATATTAACAAATACTTTAAGATATAAAGATTCGAAAAACTTAGAAAGCATTACTCATCGACTCCGCAAAGTGGATGTGCTTTATTGTAGTTTTGCTGTTTCAATGCACTTCCTAATTTGGTGTATATTTGTGTTGTTGCCATTGATGAATGACCTAACAACTCACTAACATCGACAATAGGAGCCCCACTATTTAACAGTGAAGTCGCGTATGAGTGTCGAAGCTGGTGCGGTGTTACCTTAATCCCAACTTTTTTGAAGAGTTTAGTAACGATATATCTTAGACTATTTTCGCTTAATTTTTCGCCATTTTTTTCGAAAAGATATTTTTTTACCACAAAAAGAGACAAATACTCATCTAATACAGTTCTTGTTGATTCTATTAAAGGGACATCTCTCTGTTTGTTCCCTTTACCAAGAACCCTTACCCACTCTTTACTTATATCTTCAACTTTTAGTGCTGAAAGCTCAGAAATACGCAACCCTAAAGTGTAAAGCATGATTACCACAAGTTTCTCTTGTATGTCGGCACCATTCAATGCCTCTATAATATGCTCATGAGAGATAGGTTTTGGAAGTGTTTTTGCGACTTTTACACTCTCGTCAGACTTCAAAATGCAACTCATGCCATTCTCATTAAGATACTCTACAAAACCTCTAATGGCACT
>JANTGV010000245.1 GCA_024762745.1 Sulfurimonas sp.
ATACGCATCATGAACTAATAGCCTACTGCAAGAGTAAAAATATTATGTTTTTATCAACACCATTTGACCATGACAGCATAAATCTTTTAAATGAACTGGGTTTAGAGATATTTAAAATACCTAGTGGAGAGATTACAAATCTTCCATATCTAAGAGATATTGGAGCTTTGCGTAAAAGAGTGATACTGTCAACCGGCATGGCGGATATGGGTGAGATAGAAGATGCCTTAGATGTTTTAATAAACGCAGGAACAAAAAAAGAGAATATAACTGTACTTCACGCAAATACAATGTATCCGACACCAATGGAAGATGTGAATTTAAATGCCATGATAACGATAGGAAATAGTTTTGATATAGCTTATGGATATAGTGATCATACATTGGGAATAGAAGTTGATATAGCAGCAGTTGCATTAGGTGCCAGTTGTATAGAAAAACATTTTACGCTAGATAAAACTATGGATGGACCTGATCATAAAGCGAGCCTTGAGCCTAATGAACTAGTATCTATGGTCACAGCCATCAGAAATATTGAAATGGCACTAGGAAGTAGAGTGAAAAAACCGAGCAAGAGTGAAAAACCTAATCTAGAAATAGCACGAAAATCCATAGTGGCGGGTAGTGATATTAAAAGTGGTGAAATTTTTACAGAAAACAATCTGACAATTAAAAGACCGGGTAAGGGTATAAGTCCTATGCGTTGGGATGATATTATCGGAACGGTTGCCAGTAAAGATTATGTGAAAGATGAGTTAATAAGATGAGTAGAAAAGTATGTGTTGTAACAGGTACCCGTGCAGAGTATGGTCTTTTATATTGGTTGATGAAAGAGATAGAAGCTGATAGAGAGTTGGAGCTTCAGCTTATTGTTACTGGGATGCATTTATCTCCTGAGTTTGGCTTAACATATAAGACAATAGAAAAAGATTTTAAAATAGATAAAAAAATAGAGATGCTTTTATCTTCAGACACTTCTATAGGAATTTCAAAATCAATGGGGTTGGCTCAAATCTCATTTTCTGAAGCATATGAAGAGTTACAACCGAATTTAATTGTTGTCCTTGGAGACAGGTATGAGATATTTTCAGCTGTCAGTACTGCCATGATAGCAAGAGTTCCTATAGCCCATCTTCATGGTGGAGAGACTACAGAGGGTGCGTTTGATGAGTCTATCAGACATAGTATTACTAAAATGAGTCATCTACATTTTACGGCAACAAATGAATATAGAAATAGAGTAATACAGCTTGGGGAATACCCAGAGAGAGTCTTTAACGTTGGTGGACTTGGTATTGATAATATTAAAAAGTTGGCATTACTGTCTAAAGAAGAGTTTGAAAGTTCTATAGGTTTTAAACTTAATAAGAAAAATATTATAGTTACATTTCACCCTGTAACTTTAGAAAACGCAACTGCTTCAGAGCAATTCCAAACTCTTTTAGACGCTATAGATGATTTAGAAGAGACAAATATAATTTTTACAAAAGCAAACAGTGATACTGATGGAAGAGTTATAAACAAGATGATAGATTTATATGTAAATAATAATCTTAACAAGTCAATCGGATTTACATCTCTTGGACAGTTAAGATATTTAAGTGCTTTACAATATGTAGATGCGGTGGTAGGAAATAGTTCAAGCGGAATCATTGAAGCTCCATCTTTTAAAATAGGAACGATAAATATTGGAGATAGACAAAAGGGGCGTATAATGGCGGAAAGTGTAATTGATTGTAGTTCAGATTTAAAGTCAATACAAAATGCTTTTAAAAAGTTATATTCCAATAACTTTCATAAAATTTTATCAAAGGTAAAAAATCCATATGGGGATGGTGGGGCAAGTAAAAAAATCAAAGATGCACTTAAAGAAATATCATTAGATGATATATTAAAAAAATCTTTTTATAACATAAAGGCTACTAATGACTAACTATAAAAAAGTTTTATTAAAATCGACATCAACAATAAAAGAAGCACTGAGAATTATAGATAGTGGTGCAATGAAAATTGCACTTGTAATTGATGACAATGAAAAACTATTGGGAACACTAACAGACGGAGATATAAGAAGAGGTATATTAAGCAACTTATCTCTAGACGATACGATTGAAAGCATAATTTTTAAAAATCCGACAGTCTGTTATATCGATGATACAAAAGAGAAAATTGTCGAAGTCGCTGTTGCTAAAAAGATATACCAGATACCTATTATTGATAAAAGTGGTAAATTGGTTGGAATTGAAGAGCTTGATGAACTTTTAAAACCAAAGAGTAAAACGAATCAGGTTGTACTCATGGTCGGAGGACTAGGTACGAGACTTAGACCATTGACTGAAAACACTCCTAAACCAATGCTCAAAGTGGGCAATAAACCAATTCTTGAGACGATTATATTAAATTTTAAAAAGTATGGTTTTACAAATATAATATTATGCGTAAGCTATAAATCTGAAATAATAGAAGAGTATTTTAAAGATGGCTCAGAGTTTGGTGTGAAGATAGAGTACGTACATGAAAATAAACGTATGGGTACTGCTGGTGCTTTGAGTTTAATTAGAGATAAGTTAAGTGAACCATTTTTTGTGATGAATGGAGATCTCCTAACTAATATAAATTTTGAAAATATGATAGAGTACCACTTGTCAAGTGACTCTATTGCTACTATGGGTGTTAGAGAGTATGATTTTCAAGTACCCTATGGTGTTGTGAATGTAGATGGTAAAAATATTCTGAACATAGAGGAGAAGCCACTATATAAGTTTTTTGTTAGTGGTGGTGTATATGTAATTAATCCTGAAGTACTGAGATTCATCCCAGATGATGAATTTTATGATATGCCGACACTCTTTGAAAAGCTAATAGAAGAGAAGTTAAAAAGTATATCTTTCCCTATTCGGGAGTATTGGCTTGATATAGGAAGAATGGAAGAGTTCGAAAAAGCTAATAGTGAGTATCATGAGGTGTTTTAATGTTGAAAAATAAAACTTTTTTAGCAATTATTCCTGCAAGAGGCGGAAGTAAAAGAGTTCCGAGAAAAAATATTTTAGATTTGGCAGGG
>JANTGV010000246.1 GCA_024762745.1 Sulfurimonas sp.
AGTGGGGCAAGTTATCCACTTTCAATAAGAGATACCTACAGAAAAATATATCCAGATTTTTTTGAAAATTTAAAAATAGAGCCTATTAAAGCCTATCCTAAATATATAGCAGAATCTATGAAATATGTGAATACAGGCGGTATTGATGTTGTCTTGACACCTGGAAGGTTTAACTCAGCTTATTATGAACATAGTTATTTAGCGGAAAAAGCGGGGGCGGAGCTTGTGCGTCCTCATGAGTTAACAGTTAAAAATAAAAAAGTCTATTTTAAAAACTATAATGGAAAGTTAATACGTGTCGGCTCTATCTATAGAAGACTTGACGATGAGTTTATTGACCCTAAGTTTTTTAATCCAGACTCTCTCATAGGTGTTCCCGGAATTATAGAAGCGTATCTAGCAGGTAACGTTGCCCTGATGAATGCGGTAGGAAACGGAGTAGCTGATGACAAAGGAATCTACTATTTTGTACCTAAAATGATTAAATATTACTTGGGGGAAGAGCCTATACTTAAAAATGCACCTACATATCTTCCATATTTTGAAGAAGACAGAAAATATGTTTTTGACAATATGGAGAAACTTGTTATAAAAGATGTTGCAGAGGCTGGTGGGTATGGTGTTCTCTTCGGACATGAGATGACAGAACTACAGATAGAGGATTTAAAGAGTATCATAAAAGCTAGTCCGAGACGTTTTATAGCACAAGAGCTTATAGAGTTTTACGATGAAAAGTGCTACCTGAATAAAGAACTTGTCAATAGAAAATCTGATTTTAGGGCTTATGTTGTTATGGCTGAAGATGTTAAAGTGTGGCAGTGTGGGTTAACAAGGTATGCATTAGAAGAGGGGAACTATCTTGTAAACTCTTCGCAAGGCGGTGGCTTTAAAGATACTTGGGTAATGGAGTTGTAATCATGATAAATCAATTAGTAACGGCTAATGTAGCAACAAATTTGTACTGGCTAGGAAGGTATTTAGAGAGAACAGAAGCGACACTGTATAGGATTCTTAAGGCATACGATAAGATTATTGATGTAAAAAAGGAGGCAGGAGAGGAGCTTTATAAAAAATTTGATATTAAGCTGAAATATGAGAGTGCGAACGATTTTTTGTATCAAGCAATACTTGGAGAACACGGGGCTAATCTCTTAGAAGTTATGTCAAATGCAAGAGAGAGTGCCATTATATGTCGTCATAGAATAGACTCTGAGGCTTTTGGTGAGATTATAGAGCTACATGCACTCTTTGCCGGCATTGAGAAGAATAATGTTGAAATTGACTATAAGCTCATAGATCATGCACACTCCCTTCTGAGTGAAATCTGGGGTGCTCTTTCGAAGCGAGAGCATAAAAATAAAAATAGAAGCGACCTCTTTTTTAGAATGGGTAAACTTGTTGAAAAAGCAGATTTTCGTCTCCGGTTTAACAAAGATGAAAAAGTAACAATGCGTGTAATAAAAGAGATTGATGACATTGTCAAAAAGTTGTCAGATGATGAAGTTTCAGAAGAACCAAGTAAAAAAAGAGATAAAAAAGGTGACCTCCTGAGTGAAGTAAACAGAAAAATAGATGAAGTAATAGTAGCCTAGCTACTGTTACTGTTTTAGCCTTGACTCTGACTCTGTATTTGAGTTAAAGCTTTCTCTCTTCTTACATCAACCATTACAGATAGATCACTGTTTCCACTGCTAAATACAACACCTTTTAGGGGTGATATATCGTGGTAATCTCTTCCCGAACCTAGAAGGATGTGCTGTTCTCTAGGGATTATGTTGTTTGTGGGGTCAAAATCAATCCATCCTGCATTTGGAATATAGAGACTAAACCAAGCATGAGAAGCATCAATACCAAAGAGTTTCTCCTCACCTTCTGGAGGTAATGTCTCAATATAACCACTCATATATTTAGCAGGTAAACCGATAGTTCTAAGTGCTGAGATAGCAAATTGTGCAAAGTCTTGGCATACACCTTTTTTAGCCTCAAATATCTCTTCAACAGGTGTTGTAATATCACTAAATCCAGATAGAAATTCAAAATCGTGAAAGATTCTCTGCATAAACTCATTGGCCGCTTCAAATAGGTCTCTTTTTGGATGAAATGACTCATGTGCATAGTTTATAATAGCTTGAGATGCGTTAGGAATGAGTTCTGACTCAAAGAGAAATTGCTTTGCTTCTAAATCACTTACTTGAAACTTTTGTAAGCGAGTAAGAGCTTTTTCGTAAGTAATACTATTGGATTTTATAAACTCTATATGATTATCGATTAACTCCGGGTGTATTTCCACTCTTGATTTTCCAATCACACTTAAAGATTGGTGAGGTTCACGAATAAGCATATGTGCATTGGTATTTCCAAAAATATCTACAAACTCATGCGTTTCATAAACTTCAGGAGTGGTTTCCATAGAATAGCTGAGTAGTTTTTGAAAAAGAGTCTCTTTGGGTTTGAGTCTGGCAATATTGTGACTAAAAGTTACGTTGCTTTGGTAGTTGAACTCTGTTTTATGGTAAATATTATATATCATGCTTACTCATCATAGTGTGAAAAATAGGTATGTGAAAACTTATCTGAACACTCAAGATAGAGGTCTGATATCTCAGCTAGCATACTGTCAAGTTGAGTGTAAACGCCATCAGCATCACTACTATGAAGTACTTCTTCTATCTTTGCATTTGTTAGTAGCTCTTTAGCTCTCATAATAGGTGCCTCAGACGAGGTACAACTGTTGGCTTTTGGAAGAGATGTAAACTCATTTAAAAGTCCCTCTGTTATATATGTTAGTGATTTTGGAAACTGGGTATTGAAAATTAAAAAATCAACTACATTCTCTAGTGTTAAAGAGCTTTTGTAGTGGGCTCTATAAGCATTAAAGCTACCTATAGAGTTCAGCATAGCTTCGAGTACATCATTTCTAACCGATTTATCTAGTTTTAGACAGAGCATAGAACGCGCTTTTGAGATTAAAAGTAGAGCGTTTTCTATTCTGCCACCAATATCATACAGTATAAGTCCCTGTTCTTTAAAGAGGCTCTCTCGAACCAACTCTTTA
>JANTGV010000247.1 GCA_024762745.1 Sulfurimonas sp.
CTTGTTAGTAGACGCGTTTACAAAGAGCCCTTCTCTTTTTATAAGACAAATGAGATTATACTAGAGGGACGAGGAAAACATTTTGACCCACTGCTTGTTGATGCGTTTATAGAGATAAGTGAAAAGTTTCAAGATATAGCTGAGGCTTATACAGATTAAAAAAGGGAAAAATATGAAAAAGTTATTATTTATACTGCCACTATTATTTATCTTTTCATCAGCCAATGAGATTGCGTTTGTGAAGAAGGTAAAGGGTTACGTTACCGCAACTGAGAATGAAGTAGTGACTATAGTAAAACAGTCAGACTGGCTGAATGAAAAGATGCTCATTAGTACTGCTGAGGAGAGTGGCATTACTATGATTTTTAAAGACAATTCGGTTTTAGTTTTGGGTTCTAACAGTATCCTTAGATTAGACAGGTATGTTTTTGAGACAAGTAAGCAGCGCTATAAGTTTGAACTCTCATTAGATAAGGGAAGTGTCTCTTTTGAGTCGGGTAAAATAGGTGAACTCTCTCCGGAAAACTTTATATTTAAGACTCCAGAAGCGACAGTTGGTATTAGAGGAACTAAGTTTATGATAAAGGTACAGTAGGGCTTAAGAGCCTAGTACTGTATTAATAGAGTATCTCATATCGTCATCGAGGTTATCCATAGAACTTAACATCCATCTCAGATAGCCTGCATCTTCACGTGCCACCTCTTCTAAGCTTTTACCTTTGTGTTTTCCAAATCGAAATGTTTTTACCAAAATAGGGGTAGCTGTTAAATCTACCATCTTTTCAACCGGGTTTTCACCAGGAAACGCAGCAGTGACAGCCTCTTTTAGTTTCGAGAGAAAAAGTTTGAGAACAAGTACATCACCAATGGCATCATGGGCTTTTACGACTATATTAAGTGCTGATGCCTCTTTCTCTTCCTCTTTATAGAGTTCCATCTTATAGCGAAAGTATTGTAGTCTGTGAGCATCTTCATCGGGAAGAACATGTTTGGCAACCCTGAGAGTATCTATTACTTTCATCTGGGTATCAAAACCCTCTTTCTCTAACATACCTAAATCAAATGGAGCGTTATGGATTATCATGTAGTTTTCATTTGTGTTAAGCTCTTGAAGTCTTTGAAACGCAGTAGTCTCTTGACAAGCAGGCTTACCCTCAATCATATCAGGGGTAATACCATGAACCTCCATAGCACCAAAACTGATCTCTGTATCAGATGAGCAGAACTCATTATGAACTTCTATCTCGGGTGCACCTAAAACTATATATCCAAGTTGTATAACCCTGTCGTTTTCACCTGTTCCAGTTGTCTCTGTATCTAAAATAACATATTTTTTGGCCATCAAACTTCCTATTTTTTACTTTCAAAATGTACTTTAAAACTCTTTGATGAGTTTGCTTTAATTCTAAGGCTAAATGTAACTAAATTTCCCTTAGTAAATTTATATTTTTGTGAACTTCTTACTATAGAATTGCTGTTTTTGTTAAATGGAACTAGAAGTTCTACAGTTTTAGTTCTGTTTGAATTGTTTGTAACACTGTATTTTATATCAACATTGTAGTAGCGTTGAGAGTCCTCTCTTCTTAAAACTGTTTGTGTTGTTTTCAGGTCGAAGTTCTTACCAATTTTTAACTCTAGAGGAGTGTTTTTTGGAGTGTGTTTTATAGAAGTCTCACCTAAAAGTACAGAGCTGTTTTTGAGTTTGGAGTAGGTTCTGACAACGCCTTTTGGAAGTGGAATATCAAGGGCATCAAGCTTTATAAACTGTGTCACAGAACCCTCTCTTTCTCCTCTTAAATAGAGTGGGTTTTGGAGGTGTGCACTATATTTTCTACTAAATTTCAAATGCTTTTTATCAGTAAACTTGATTTGCGTTTTTTCATTGTTGGCAAGGCTGACTTTAAAAGGAATAGTATAAAAGTGATACCCTTCATGTGCCTCTTGTGTTACCTGAGGAGAGTCTGCCATAGATTTTGCATACATCATCTCTCGTCTGTATGTCGGTTTTAGAGCTCTGTTTATCTCTCCGGCTAAAACATGCAAAGAGCTCTTTTTAAACTTTTTTCCCGAGCGATTATCTATAGTTATCCAGCCACTAAGGTCTGCATTCTCCTCATTCAGGTTTAAAATATAGTCACTCTTCCAAGAGATGTTTTTTATCAGGTAGTCAATCTCCATCTCTGATGTTAGACTCTTTTTTGGTTTGATATTCCAAACTAGAGAGGGTTTAGTTAAAAGTTCTTTGGGAATTGTTTTAAAGATTATATCTTGGCTGTTAACGGAGATAATTCTATTTTTACTGTTTCTTACTAAAGCGCTATTGGCGTTGTGAGAGAGAAGTGTTGCGTTTATGATAGTGAACTCTTTTGCGTTCTTTAAAATTCTAACCTGTACACTCTTGTCTATATGGGCATCAAGAAGTTTTGTAAGAGTCAGTTTATCAAAACGGTACTGTTGTGAGTAGATCGTTACAGAGTCAGGTAGTTTAACGTTAACAGAGTCGGTTTCAATCGTACTGGCAACTCCCTCATAAGTAATGGTTGAGTCACTCTTTTTGATCTTAATAGTTTTACTTTCATGGACAAGTCCGATATTGCCATTATAGACTATGAGTGAGTTTTCTGCAGTTGCAAGAGATAGAGAACTAAAAAGTATGAAAGAGACAAAACCTAAATATAGTTTATTCATAGTGTAACTCCTTTAAAGATATGCTACACTTATAAAAAAAACAGAGGGTAAAGTTTTGATAAGTTCGCCACTCATATATCTTTTTACTCTTGCGTTTGTAGCTACTGCGTTTAGTCTGCTTGAAAGTAAAACAAAGCTCAAAGTTTTTAAGTTCATTCCAGCCGTTGTTATGATTTATGCCTCTAGTATGTTTTTAGCGAGCATGGGTGTTTTTGAATCTAACGAAGAGATAAACGCAATCTATAAACTCACCAAAACAAACCTACTTCCGGCTATGCTTTTTTTGATGTTACTTCAAGTTGATTTTAGACACTTTTTTAAGCTTGGAAAAGCTCTTTTAATCTCTTAC
>JANTGV010000248.1 GCA_024762745.1 Sulfurimonas sp.
TGGCTCGTAATAAAGAGGATATCCCTTCACATATACAAGATACACTCGATGCAGGTTCTGGTTTGTGTGATGAAAACGCAGTGAAAATTTTGAGTGAGAACTCCATAGAAACCATAGAAGATTTAACAAATAATGGATTTGAGTTTGATAGCGGTGAAAACGGAGAACTTCTTTATACAAAAGAAGCTGCCCACTCCTGTGAGAGAATTTTACATGCCGGAGGAGATGCTACAGGAAGGTATTTACACCACTTTTTGCTAGAGCATAATCCACACGCAATGCTTAGTGATACTAGAGTTGTAGACCTGCTTATTAAAGAGAAGGTGAATGGCGAAGCCAGAGAGGGTGACCTGGGGTATGGTGAGTGTTATGGTGTTACAGTGTTAGATCACCGCCAAAGTCGAAACATATATGCCAAAAATGTGATTATTGCCAGTGGTGGTGTTGGTTCACTCTATGAGTATCATACAAATGCACCTTGTATTAGTGCTGACATGCAAGGTCTATGTGTGATGAAAGGTATTGAGTTAGAAAGAATGGAGATGTTACAGTTTCATCCTACAGTTTTTGTAAACAGTAATAATGCCCAAAAAATGCTTTTAACAGAGGCTCTTCGCGGTGAAGGGGCTACTATTGAAGATGAAAACGGCAAGAGATTTCTTTTTGAGTATGATGAGCGAGGAGAACTAGCTTCTCGGGACATTGTGAGTAAGTCAATCTATAAGTACAAAAAAAAGACAGGAATGCAGGTCTATTTGGTATTTGATAATTTTGATGAGAAATATTTTGAAGAACGGTTTCCAAATATATGTAAAAACTTAAGGAGCCTCGGTTTCAAAGTACCAAAACAGAGAGTACCAATTTCACCTGCGTTTCATTATGCGATAGGTGGTATAAAAACTGATTTAGATGGTAGGGTTCCAAATGTAAAAAATCTTTATGCTGTTGGTGAGGTTGCATCAACTGGAGTTCATGGAGCAAATAGACTAGCTTCAAACTCACTTTTAGAAGGTTTGGTCTTTGCTAAGCAGGCAGTAGTAGATATCTTGAACCAAGATGAAGAGAAAGAGTTTATAGAGTTTGGAATTACCGATGAGGTAATGAGTTTTAAAGATGATAAACGCAGAAAGAATCAACTCCGCCGTATAATGTGGGAGAATGTCTCAATAATTAGAAGCAAAAGTGGATTAAATGACGCTTTAAGCTCAATTAATGTTCTTTTAAATGAAAAAATTGGTAGACTATTGAAATTTCGTTTACTTACAGCGAAAGAGATTGTGCTCTCTGCTCTTTCCCGCGAAGAGTCTGTTGGAGTTCACACAAGAATTGAGGAGTGAGAATGTTAAAAATTTTATCGTTACTGAGTTTAACAAGTATAGCTGCGTTTGCAACTACAAGTGCACATGCATCAGGGCATGCAGTTGATTTAGCTACTGAACCATTTGGTTGGTTACTTTTAGCTATATTTGTTGTGGGATATTATTTTATTGCCGCAGAAGAGAAGTATCATATTAATAAGGCGAAACCAGCACTGTTTACTGGTACTTTCATGTTTATGTTGCTAGGTGGATACTATGCTGTAAATGGCTTAAATTTTGCAGCATTTGATACTGAAATCGCACATCTTATTTTAGAGATTGCAGAGATTTTCTTCTTCTTATTTGTTGCAATGACATTTATTGAAGCACTTATTGAAAGGAATGTTTTTGATGCACTCAAAGAGAAACTTTTAGGTGCAGGATATGATTATAAAAAGCTGTTCTGGGTAACTGGATTTTTAGCATTTTTTATCTCTCCAGTTGCAGATAATTTAACTACAGCTCTGATTCTTTCGACTGTTCTAATTACAATAGAGAAAAGTAACAAGGCTTTCTTAGTCCCAGCAGCGATTAATATTGTTGTTGCAGCAAATGCTGGTGGTGCTTGGTCTCCATTTGGTGATATTACTACTCTCATGGCGTGGTCTGCTGGTAAGGGAACATTTACTGACTTTCTTTTCCTTTTCCCTGCATCTTTTATTGGTTGGGGTGTTACTGCATTTTTACTTTCTCGTTTTATTCCAGAAGGACATCCTGCGCAAGTTGAAGGTGTTGATAAAGTTGTGATTCATAAAGGTGGAAAGGTAATTATCTTTTTAGGTGTTTTTACTATTGCTATTGCTGTTTTAGGAAAACAACTTATGCACTTACCTCCAATGTGGGGAATGTTGTTCGGTCTCTCTCTTTTACAGCTTTATGCATATACACTTAAAAAATATCATGATCATGATATCCAGATATATAAATCAGTTGCAAAAATTGAGAATGATACGCTACTATTTTTCTTTGGTATCTTAGCAGCTGTTGGTGCACTACACTTTGCAGGTTTCTTGGCACACGCTGCACATCTTTACACAATGTTTGATCCGACATATGTAAATATTGGTGTTGGTTTTCTCTCAGCTGTTGTTGACAATGTTCCAGTTATGTCAGCCGTTCTAAAAGCAAGTCCGGATATTGTCCATTCACAATGGATGTTAGTTACTCTGACTGCGGGTGTTGGTGGTTCACTCATTAGTTTTGGCTCAGCAGCAGGTGTTGGTGTTATGGGTAAACTCCATGGTGTATATACTTTTGGTTCGCATATGAAATTTGCATGGACAATTTTAGTAGGTTATATTACGTCAGTTGCTATATGGTATTTACAATTTGAAGTTATGGGGTTTTATTAAAATATAATTGGATTTATACGTTCCCTTATTTAATTTGGGAGCGTAATTTTCATTCATTCATCGCTTCAAATCAAACATTAATCTTATTTATTGTATCCTTCGTTATTAATTTATCCCATATTTTTTTAAAGGCATTTTTATGACAAATGTTAGCATCATAGTTCTAGATTTTGGTTCTCAATATACTCAGCTTATCGCTCGTCGTCTTCGTGAAGATAAAATTTACTGTGAGATTTTACCTTATCACACTTCTATAGAAGATATAAAAGCAAAAAGTCCTAAGGGTATTATTTTGAGTGGTGGTCCATCTTCCGTGTATAA
>JANTGV010000249.1 GCA_024762745.1 Sulfurimonas sp.
GTATGGAGGAATACAACAGATTACAAAACTTTGCTAAAAATGATTATGAAGGCTTTTGGGATAGTTTTGCAAAAGAGAAAATCACTTGGAAAAAACCTTATACAAAAGTTTTAGATGAATCAAACATGCCATTTGTTCGCTGGTTTGACGGTGGAGAGCTGAATGTATCGGAGCAGTGTATTGACCGCCATTTAAAAGATAAAGGTGATAAAACAGCTATTCTTTTTGAAGGTGAATTAGGCGACATCCAAAAAATTACATATAAGCAGCTCTCAATTAACGTCAACAAAACTGCAAACCTTTTAAAAAATAGATATGACATTGTAAAGGGTGATAGAGTTGTAATTTACATGCCGATGATTCCAGAAGCTGCGTTTATGATGTTAGCTTGTGCTCGTATAGGAGCTATTCACTCTATTGTATTTGGCGGTTTCTCTTCTGATGCTATTCGAGACCGTGTTATAGATGCCGATGCAAAACTTATCATTACTGCAGATGGAGCCTATCGTCGAGGAAAGCCTTACCTCTTAAAGCCTATCGTTGATGAAGCCATTGCAAAAGGTGGTTGTGACTGTGCAAAAAAAGTCCTGATTGTTAAAAGAAATAATGAAGATATAAATCTAGTAGAAGGTCGTGATGAAATCTATAACGACCTGATAGATAATGAGTCTGAAGTATGTGAAGCAGAAGTTATGCAGAGTGAAGACCCTCTATTTTTACTCTACACTTCTGGAAGTACTGGAAAACCTAAGGGTGTTCAGCATAATCAGGCAGGTTATATTCTATGGGCACAGATGACTATGGAGTGGGTATTTGACATCAAAGATACAGACGTATATTGGTGTACTGCCGATGTAGGGTGGATTACTGGTCACACATATATCGTTTACGGTCCACTAGCTGCAGGAGCAACAACTGTAATGTATGAAGGTACCCCTCTACATCCAGATGCTGGTCGCTGGTGGAAGATGATTGAGGAATTAAAAGTTACTCAGTTTTACACTGCGCCTACTGCTATTAGAATGCTACATAAAGTCGGTAGTGATGAACCGGACAAATATGACTTAAGCTCTCTAAGAGTTCTTGGAACTGTTGGAGAGCCTATTAATCCTGAAGCGTGGGATTGGTATCATGAAAAAGTTGGCGGGGGAATCCGTCCAATTGTTGATACATGGTGGCAGACAGAGACAGGCGGGCATATGATATCACCTCTACCAGGAGCTACACCTATTCAAGCGGGATGTGCGACACTTCCTGTTCCAGGTATTATGGCAGAAGTTATTGATGAAGATGGAAACCCTACACCTGTTGGAGAGAAAGGTCTTCTATGTATTACCCGCCCTTGGCCTTCAATGATTCGTGGTGTATGGGGAGATCCTGAAAGGTTTAAAAAATCATACTTTGGTGATTGTAAAAAAGATGGTACATCTGTCTATTTTTCTGGTGATGGAGCAGTTGTTGATGAAAAAGGCTACATCACTATCACAGGTAGAACTGATGATGTTATGAATGTATCTGGCCACCGTATTGGGAGTGCTGAAGTTGAAGCAAGTATAGGAAACGCAGAGTTTGTAGCAGAATCTGCTGTAATTGGTGAACCTCATCCAGTTAAGGGTGAATCACTCTGCGGTTTTGTTATTTTAAATCTTCAAAAGCATGGTGACTTTGATGAGATGAGCAAAGAGATAAATAACATAATCAAAAACGAAGTTGGGGCATTTGCTAAATGTGACCGTTTTATTTTCGTTCCAGGACTTCCAAAGACTCGTTCAGGAAAAATTATGCGTCGCCTACTCCGCCTTATAGCAACTGGCGAAGAGATTACTCAAGATATCTCAACTCTAGAGGATCCAAGTGTAGTTGAGCAGATTATAAAAGCAACTAAAGAGCAGAGTTAACTTTGAAGAGTCTTTACGAAAGTAAAGCTCTTTTTTTCAAAAGCATTTTTTTCATAAAACCTATGAGCTTTTTCTCTTGCAAATCCGGAAGAGAGAACAATATTTTCGCACATCCCCATTTTTGCATAATCTTTTAAATAATCCAGCATCATATTACCATACCCTTTTGCCCTATACTTTTCATCTGTCACTAAATCAAAAATATAAAGATGGCGTTTATGGTAAAGGTTTGTCTGTATTGCAACACCGGCATAGGTTATTAAATCATCCTTTTGCATAATACCTATCATCTTATAATCCATATGCCTCATATCGTATATAAGGTCCTCAAACTCTTTATATGAGAGATCAACTCTAAGTTGTGAGAGCACATCATAAATAGTATCGAGTTCTTTTAAATCTAGTTCTCTTATCTGCATGTTGTATTTTATACTAATTTCGTTACAATAATACATAATAATTTTTATAAAGGTTAAAAATGGCTAAAAAGAACTACTATAATGTAATCGTAGTTGGTGGTGGTATCTCCGGTACTGCTCTATTATATACACTTGCGAAATATACAGATATTAAAGATATTGCACTTTTTGAAAAATATGGAGACGTAGCAACTCTGAACTCTTCAGCAAAAGGCAACTCACAAACACTTCACTGTGGGGACATTGAAACTAACTACACTTTAGAAAAAGCCAAAATTACAAACAGAACTGCAACAATGGTTGAAAACTATGGAAAACTCTACGGTTATGAGAATAAATATATGTTTCAAATCCCAAAAATGGCTCTGGGTGTTGGAGATAAAGAGGTAAAGTTTATAAAAGAGAGATATAAAGAGTTCAAAAAAGAGTTTCCATATATGGAACTTTGGGATAAGAAAAAACTTGCAGAAATCGAACCTGCACTTCTAAAGGGGCGTAAAAAATCTGAAGACATTACAGCCATGGGAACAACAAAAAGATGGAGTGCTGTTGATTTTGGAGAAATATCAAAAAGTTTTGTAAGAAATGCAAAAAAAGAGAACTCAAACATAGATATTCACTTAAATAAAGAAGTCGAAAATATCACAAAAAAAGGTGACAAATTTAAAGTAATCACAGGAGGAGAGACTTACTATGCT
>JANTGV010000250.1 GCA_024762745.1 Sulfurimonas sp.
TTTGCTCGAAAACATTAATGAAAAGTGTGCAGTTGTTGGGATATATGGTCATCAAGAGGCTTCTAAACTAGCTTACTTCTCTCTTCACTCACTGCAACACAGAGGACAAGAAGCTGCAGGTATCAGCTCTTCTGATGGTAAAAAACTTCATACTATTAAAAAACGCGGTCTTGTTATGCGTGTATTTGATGAAGGAAAACTCAAGACGCTAAGTGGTTCAAGCGCTATAGGACATACTCGCTACTCAACTGCTGGTGATGATTCTATTTTAGATGCACAGCCTGTGTTTGCAAGATATGATCTTGGTGAAATGGCTATTGTTCACAATGGTAACCTTACAAATGCAGAAGAAGTACGTAATGCACTTATTGAAAAAGGTGCAATCTTCCAAACTTTTATGGATACAGAAAACCTGATTCATCTCATTGCAAAGAGCGAAAAAGATAAACTAACTGATAGAATTATAGACGCTGTTCAAAGAATAGAAGGTGCATTTTCACTAGTATTTTTAAGTAGAACAAAAATGTTTGCAATGCGCGACCGTTTTGGTTTTCGTCCTTTAAGTTTGGGAAAACTGCCAAATGGTGGTTATATTGTAGCGAGTGAAACATGTGCATTTGACCTTGTTGGAGCAGAGTTTATCCGTGATGTTGAGCCAGGTGAACTTCTGATTTTTGAAGAGGGGAAAGAACCAACTTCTATAAAAGTTTATGAAGCAACTCCAAAACACTGTATTTTCGAGTATGTATATTTCGCCCGTCCTGACTCTTCTGTATTTGGTCAGTCAGTCTATCAGACAAGAAAAGATATGGGTAAAGAGCTCGCACGTATTCAACCTATAGAAGCGGATGTTGTTATTCCAGTCCCTGATGGAGGTGTTCCTTCAGCTATCGGTTATGCACAAGAGAGCGGAATTCCATATGAAATGGGGATTATGAGGAACCACTATATCGGTAGAACTTTTATAGAACCAACTCAAGAGATGCGTGACTTAAAGGTGAAAATGAAACTCTCACCAATGACCGGTATTATTAAAGACAAACGTGTTATTGTTATAGATGACTCAATTGTTCGCGGTACTACTTCAAGACGTATTGTTAGAATGCTCAAAGAGGCTGGAGCAAAAGAGGTACATATGCGTGTCTCTTCTCCTCCAACTACCGACCCATGTTTTTATGGTGTTGACACTCCAGATAAAGAAAATCTTATTGCAGCAAATATGACAACACAACAGATCTGTGAATATATAGAAGCAGACTCACTCGCATACCTTGATGAAGCAGCACTGCTTAGAAGTGTAAACGCAGACGATGAAGAGAAGTACTGTACAGCCTGCTTTACAGGAAAGTATATCGTTTAATGCAGCAAATTTATACATACGGTAACTACCTCAAAAATAAGTTTGGCTGTAAAGTTTACAAAGTAGGTATCAATATCTCCGGTTTTACTTGCCCAAATATAGATGGAACAGTAGCTAAAGGTGGCTGTACATTCTGTGAAAATGATTCCTTTAGTGCAAGCACAGATACTGTTCAAGAGCTTAAAGGTTTCCATTTAAATCTTGACTCTCAAGAGAACCCTTTTTTAGATAAGCAGCTTCATCAATTAGAACTTCAATTTGATGCTATAAGTAAACGCCAGAAAAAAGAGTATGGTGCCCAAAAGTTCCTAGTCTATTTTCAATCTTTTACAAACACTTACGCTCCATTTGAAACACTGAAAGCTCTCTACGATAAAGCTCTCTCTTTTGATAATGTTGTAGGACTAAGCATAGGAACAAGAAGCGATAGCATCACTGATGAAACTTTAGAGTATTTAGCAGAGCTCAATAAAACAAAAGAGATTTGGATAGAGTTTGGTATCCAGTCTGTTTATGATGAAACATTAGAAAAAATAAATCGTGGACATGACAGTGCTAATGTAAAAGAGTGGATACTAAAATCAAAAGCAGCTGGTTTACATGTCTGTGGACACCTTATCTTTGGTCTTCCAGATGAAACACAAGCAATGATGTTAGAGACTTCCAAACAAGCTTATGAGTGGGGAATAGACTCTGTAAAATATCACCCTCTTTATGTGGTTAAACGTACAGCTTTAGCAAATGAATTTGCACGTGGGAAGTTTACTCCAATAAGTGAAGCAGAGTATCTTGATGTTTTAGTGAAATCTATCGAGATGAAACCTGAAAATGTATCTGTACAGAGAGTAACAGCTGGAATAGATGATGACTCACTTCTCTCACCTGAATGGTGTAAAAATAAAAATACTCAAATTAAAAATATAAACGCTGCACTCAAGAGTATAGGGCTTAAATACTAGTGCCCTTCAACCTTTGCAAAGTGTGACATACTTCTAAAGTGTGGTGGAAAATCAAAATAGACCCTAAAGGACTTTGAAGCTCCAGGTTTTAAGTTTTTTGCTACAACAAACTCTTTTTTCAGAGATTGAATCTTATTTGTTCTTGATGGACCGCTTGAAAAAAGATCCTCAAAAAAACCTGCTATACCACTCGGTTTATAAAAATTTCCACCTTTTACGTTTCCTGTAGCATGTCCTTTATTGACTATCTTAATCTCAAAAGTAACTTCACCTATTTTATAGTTTCCCTCATTTTTCACTATTCCTGTATATATAATCTGCTCAGTACTTAAGAGGCGTTTATTCTCCAGTTTATAGAGTTTAACTACTTTAGTATATTTATCAACAACAACTATAGAGAAGCCACCTATAAGTACTGTTATAAGTGTAACAGAGAAGAGCATCGGGATTACCAGCTTTTTATTATCTTGTCTTAAAGCCGAAAGTACCCCAAGTAGAAAAAAGAGAAATATTACAATTAAAACTAAGTAGTGCCAATAGTTAAATAGTGTCATTTACAACTCGCTTTAAGTGAAATATTATAATCTCTTTTATAAGTAAAAGGTTCAACTATTATCTTAAATTCTTCCGTTTCACCTTTTAAAATATCCTCCTGTAGAATCGACATCTTTTTAAATGGCTTTAATGGGTAGATA
>JANTGV010000251.1 GCA_024762745.1 Sulfurimonas sp.
GGTGACTTAAATGCCTGAACTTGACGGTCTTCAGTATTATCTTTTTTTTCTAATCGCTGTGTTACTCATCAGTGTATTTTTCAACTTAAAACTTCGTTACAAAATGAAGTCCCGTGAAGAGAGTGAGATGCTTCTTGTAAAAGAGGCCTACTTTAATCCTATAACAGAACTGCCAAACAAAAAAAACATTGAAATCATTATAGCCGAACAGATACACAGAGTTCATAGACATGCAGACTCTTTTATTATCGCTGTAGTACGAATAAAAAATTACAATGATGTAAATCTCAGATCTAAAACCATTGGTGATGAGTTCATAAATGAAGCTGGTAGTAGACTTGTAGATTGTGTCCGTAATGAAGATATGGTAGCTCATATCTCTGACAATAACTTTGTTATTCTTTTTAACGAGTATCTAAAAGAGGACAATTATGAGATAGTTTTTACCAGAATTAAAGAGGCTCTATCTGAAAAATACCAAGTCGATGAGAAAAAAAGTTTAGAATACAAAATAGGTTTTGGGTACAGTAGGTATCCTGACAACGGAACAGATAGTGACACATTAATCAATGAAGCAATACATCAAGCCTTAAAGTGAGTATCTACAGAGAGTACGACATACGTGGCATATACGAAAAAGAGTTAAATGAGCAGAGTGTTGTCCGTATAGGCTACGCCTTAGCATCTAAAATCAACGGTGATTACGTAGCAGTCGGGTATGATGCCAGAAGTCACTCCCCTATTCTATTTGAGTACCTTGTTCGTGGACTAAACGCAGGTGGCAAAAAAGTTTTAGCTATGGGACTTGTACCCACTCCGGTGAACTACTTTACAAACTATCAAGAGTGGGATGGGATTACTCCCTCCGCATCAGTTATGATAACAGGTTCACATAACCCAAGTGAGTATAACGGTTTTAAGATTACTCTCAACAAGGTGCCATTTTTTAGTGATGACATCTATGCACTAGGTCGCGAATGTGAACTTATGGAACCTCCTCCTTCCGTACCTAGAGACGTGATAGAGATAAACGCAGTTGACAGGTATGTAGAGTTCATTGTCTCTGCATTTTCTCATCTCAAAAACATGAACACTAAAATAGTATACGACTGCGGGAATGGTGTTGCAGGTGTTGTAACAGAACAAATATTTTCACAACTTGGACTCAATACAAAAGGTTTATATGTTGAACCTGATGGAACATTTCCCAACCATCATCCTGACCCCTCTCAAGAGGAAAACTTAGAAGATGTCAAAAAACTTCTAAAGAGTGATGGTGACATTGCCTTTGCATATGACGGTGATGCCGACAGAATCGCAGTCCTAACCCATAAAAACAATATAAAAGGCGATATGATGGCTCTTTTATACAGCATGAAAATGGATAAACCTACAGTAGTGGGTGAGGTGAAATGTTCGCAAGTTATGTTTGATGAACTAGAGCGTCGTGGCGCTACTGCTATTATGTACAAAATTGGTCACTCAAACTTAAAAGTGAAGATGATAGAGGCAGATGCAGACTTGGCCTGTGAAGTAAGCGGCCATATATTTTTCAAAGATCATTATTTTGGTTATGATGATGCTATATATGCGACACTTAGAATGTTGGAACTTATAAATGACGGTATAGATTTAGATGCAGAGTTGGCAAAGCTTCCACCTGTTTTCTCAACTGAAGAGATAAATATAAAAACTACCGAAGAAGAGAAGTTCCAGATTATCGATAGAATCAAAGTACTACTTACTAACCCTCCACCTCTCTTTCCAAGCATAAAAAATATCATCGATGTAGATGGCGTTCGTATTAACTTTGAAAACGGTTGGGGATTGGTAAGAGCTAGTAACACAACCCCTATTCTTGTAACTCGATTTGAGTCAAGTTCACTAGAAAATGCTAAAGAGTATGAAAGAGCAATTAAAGATTTAATTCTCAAAGCTAAAGAGAGTTTATAACTCGCCCTTTTTCAGAGTCTTTAAAAACTTACTCTATTTCTACCACTGTTTTTAGATTTATATAAAAGTTTATCAACTCTAGAAAAAAGCATATCCATCGTCTCATTACTTTTAAGCTCAACTAACCCGACACTAATAGTCAACCGATCTATAGTTTTAAACTGATGATTTGCAACTTCATCACATATTCTCTGAGCAACATCCTTTGCATCTATTAAAAATGTCGAAGGCATAATAACCAAAAATTCCTCTCCACCATATCTTCCTACAATATCAATATCTCGCAGGTGGCTTTGTACAAATGTAGTTAAAGTACTTAAGACCTCATCACCTACATGATGTCCAAAAGTATCATTCACTCTTTTAAAATAATCAACATCATACATAAAAACAGATAGCGGTTCATGGTACCTACTAGATCTCTGCATCTCCATATCAAGTACCTTCATAATCGAATACCGATTATGTATGTTTGTTAAACTATCTGTAGTTGCCAAGAGTTCGAGCTTCTCTTTCGCCTCATTTAACTCTTGTGTTCTTTGAACTACTCTCTCTTCAAGCGTTTCATTAAGCCCAAATAACTCTAAGTTTTTAGCATTGATTTGTGCCCTATAGCCAATAAATGATTTTTTAATGTATCTGGCAATAATATATGAAATCACTAATGAGACAAATACTAACAGAACAGTTGTAAAAATTATATTTTTTAACTTTATTTGATAGCTGTTATAAACATCAATAATCTGAGCAGAAGCTTTTTCCTTAACATCTGAATGAAAATATCCACTCAGAACAATCCAATCACTGTTTGGAACTTTTTTTACATATGATTTTTTCAACTCATAGGCATCTGTTTTTAAATTTTTCCATTCATATGTAGTAAAAACTGTTTCACTATCTTTTAACGAGTTTACTATACGCTCAAACACAGACTTCACTCTTTCATCATTTAACTCTAAAACATTTTTTCCAACTAAGAATGGCTGTTGTGAATGCAAAAGTACATCACCGCTCTCATTTATTATTACGATATTGTCTTTGTTAAGTATATCTATGTG